>JAFOOW010000145.1 GCA_017425305.1 Peptostreptococcaceae bacterium
AGTAGTTATTAAAACTATAGCCATTTAAAATCACTTCCTTTGTTATAATTATAAACTTTTATTGTGAATTCTATATGATTTTTTATAATTTTTGGCTATGTTTTAATACAATGTTGATATTAGAATAAATTTCAATAACAAAAAAGTAGTGGTATATCAATCGGCATACCCCTACTTTTGTTCGCATTATATTAAAGTTGCGACTAATTAATAACCCCAGTCATCAACTTTCCAATTACTATTTTTATCATCTCTAATTAATATGAAATTATAATCTGTGTAAGTTTCTCCTGGATTTAAAACAGGATTATCACCTGAATCATCCACATCAAAATTAGACAATAAAACTATAACATTTTCAGACTCAACTCTATTCTCAGAACCTTTTCCAAATTCTAAATAATTTTCTACGGCTGAATTAGATTTATTTTCATCATAGTATATTTTAGTTAAAGTACATGCTTCAAAACTAAAGTTTTCTTTTAAGCAATCGACAGCATTATTTATTTCCTCTTCACTAAACTTAGTAGATTGTCCTATTTCAATTACAGGATTAATATTTTTATCATTTAAACTACATCCAACTAATAAGAATGCAAATAGCATTATGCTTAGATACTTAATTATCTTCCTCATTCTATCTACCCTCCTTTTTCTCTATACTAATCAACAATATATAACAATTGCGTACTTGTTTTTATTATAGCATATTTTACCAATATGTTTCCAATTACATAAACTCTAGAGTTCTTAATTTGAAATCCTTTATCTTAGTATAAGAGTATGCCACATTGCTTTGTACAATAAAATTCTTAGTTTTAATAGAATCTCTATCAGTTTCAAATAATCTTAACCACTTAAACCATTGCATATAGTTTGATATATACTTACTTGCGACACCATTAAATCTACCCATCCATTTCTTTAAGTTACTGTGTAAACTGTTGATATGCTGGATGTGATAAATACCTTCTTTATGTTTACCTGTTTTTATACGTTTATGGTCTAAATTAAAATCTGTAGCAAATTTAATATATGACTTATGGCTATCTGTACATAATATAGAACTTTCTCCTATATGTCCTTTATAAAGTCTCTCAAGCTCCTTATGTGTCATTCTACCTTTACATAAAGGCTCTATTATTAAGTTTCCCTGTCTATCTAACGCTGTGGCAACACAAATCTGCTCCTTAGATATACCTCTTTTTTTAATCTCTTTACCTCTTTTACGAGATTTTCTTGGCATATTACCAGTTCTTGTACCTTTGAAACTTTCAGCAAAAAATACTTCATCTGCTTCTATTACTCCATCAACATGACCAGTACCTAAAAAATCACTTATACAATCAAGTATTTTGTGTCTCCAGAAGAAACTTGTTGCTATATTTATACCTACTATTTTAGCAGATTTTCTTATTGATAGCCCCATAATCATACATTTAGCGTATTTTAACCACTTATCTAAAGATTTCTTACTTCTATATGTTGCAGAGTTTGTAAAATCAGTAAAAGTCTTTCTACAATCTTTACAGATATATCTTTGCTTACCATTGTATTTACCATTTCTTGATATCAATTCAGAATTACAATGAGGGCACACTTTCCCCTTAGCAAATCTAAACTCTTTAACTTCTTCACATACTTGTCCTACTTGAGAACCTAATACAAGAAATTCTTCTAAGTAAGATAATAATTCCTCTATTTGACCTAATGGTAATGTTTGTATATCTGTTAATATAGACTTTATACTTGGCATACTATAACCTCCGAAACATTAATATATCTATATTATAACCTATATATTTAAAAGTATCCATTTTCAACATTGATTTAAAACATAGCCTAATATTTAAGTTTAACTAACATAGTTTTTATTATATGATAATTTAAGATTTTGCTATGTTTTAA
>JAFOOW010000146.1 GCA_017425305.1 Peptostreptococcaceae bacterium
AATTTTATCCACAACTAATAATAGAAAAACCCTCTGTTTTTAAACAGGGGGTTTTTCAACAAACTGACATAAATATATCTAATATATTTATGTCTTTTCATTTAATATTTATATCTTTTAATATTTTTATTATACTTTAATCTTAAAAAAACTATTTGTTTCATCTATAATTATATGTCTTAATGCTACTAATCCTATTAAATTAGGCAGTGCCATTAATCCATTTACTATATCTGCTATTATAAATACTAAATCTAAAGATAATAATGGTCCAATACCAACAAAAATTATAAATACTGTCTTATATATTTTTATTCCTTTTACTCCAGTAAGATACTCTATACATCTCTCACCATAATAATTCCATCCTATTATAGTAGTAAATGCAAAAAATATTAATCCTATATTAACTATATACTTACCTACTATAGCAAACGGTAATCCATTTTCAAAGGCTATTGTTGTCATAGCAGCACCTTCAAGACCAGTATTAAAACTATTAGTTACAACTATTGCTAAGCCTGTCATTGTGCATATTACTATAGTATCTATAAAAGTACCTGTCATAGATATTAACCCTTGTTTGACTGGAGAGTTAGTTTTTGCTGCTGCAGCTGCAATTGGTGCACTTCCTAAGCCAGCTTCATTTGAAAAAACTCCTCTTCCAATCCCTCTTTGGATTGCTATTGATATAGTTATTCCTACAGCACTTCCTAGAGCTGCTTTAGGATTAAATGCACTAACTACTATTAATTTTACTGCTGCTGGCACAGTCTCAATATTAAATATTAACACCATTAATGCTCCTACTATATAAAATATAGCCATAGTTGGAACTATCTTTTCTGCTACACTAGATATTCTTTTTATACCCCCTAATGTAACTAATGTAACTAGTATAGTAACTATAATAGCTGTAACCCATATAGGAATATTAAATCCTATTTCTACAGCGGAGGCTATAGATTTAACTTGTCCAAATGTTCCGATACCTAAAAGAGCTACAGCAACTCCAAAAATAGCAAACATTTTAGCTAAAAATTTATTTCCTATGCCTTTTTCTATATAATACATAGGACCACCAGATATTTCTCCATTATCATCTACTTCTCTATATTTAATAGCAAGAACACCTTCTGCATATTTAGTAGCCATTCCAAAAAATGCTGCTACCCACATCCAAAGAAGTGCCCCTGGTCCTCCTGTACCTATAGCAGTTGCTACACCAACAATATTCCCTGTTCCTATAGTTGCTGATAAAGCTGTACAAAGAGATGCAAAATTGGATACATCTCCCTTAACATTTTCATCACTTTTCTCTTCATCTTTTAAAAATAAATATTTAAATGCTAATGGTAATTTAAATATTTGTAATAACTTTAATTTAAATGTAAAATAAATCCCTGTTCCAACTAAAAGAATTAATAAAGGTGGCCCCCACACAATGTTATTGATGATAGTTAATATTTTTTCTATAGATTGAAAAGTTGGCATAAAAAATCCTCCTTAAATTTAATTTAGGAGGAGACAAAAAATAGCTTTACTCTTAATAATATTAATTATCTATACTCTAAAATAATTCATATTTATTAAATTATTTATATAAAATACAAGCTACATTTATCCCCTGTCCTTTTACCTGAGAGTTTCAGTTTAATATAATTAAACTTTGCTCCTTCGGCGCTCTATTATGAGTCTCTCCAGAGGCTCGTCCAGCAACGGTCCTAATACCTGAAAGATTTACTTCTTCGGTGGATTTACATCACTCTCCCATTACCTTCATCCGAACATATCAAATTATATTTACGTTATATATTATAAAAAAGCTATAATCGATATTTTTTATTACTTATACAATCTATTTATAGCACTAATTATCGATTTTATAGACGCTCTCGTTATATTACTATCTACCCCTACACCAAAAGTTTTCTTTTCAATATCATTTCTCTTAATATATACATATGCTGCTGCTTCTGCTTCAGAACCTTTACTTAAAGAATGCTCCTTATAATCAATAATAGATATATTTATTAAATTACTATTATATAATGCCTTTCCTAAGGAATCTATAGGTCCATTTCCACTTCCTTGTATATCTATAATTGCATCTTTATATTTAATTTTAGCTTTAATATTGGTATCTTCATTTATTCCATTTTTAACATCTGATATAGATAAATTTAAAAGTTTAAACGGCTCTTCTAAATCTAAATATTCTTTTTTAAATATATCTAAAATTTCATTTGGCTTAACTTCACCCTTAATTTCTGAAACCTTTTGTACGACATCTGCAAACTCTTGTTGCATTGTCTTTGGTAACTTATATCCAAAGCAATGATCCATTACAAATGCTATTCCACCTTTTCCAGATTGGCTATTTATTCTTACTAATGGCTCATACTCTCTACCTAAATCACTTGGATCAACTGGTAAATATGGTACTTCCCAAAGTTTTGATCCTCTTTCTTCATACTTTTTCATTCCTTTGTTTATAGCGTCTTGATGTGATCCTGAAAATGCTGTAAACACTAAATCTCCTGCATAAGGATGTCTTACATGAACTGGAATTTTAACACATCTTTCATATACCTCTATTATTTCGTTTATATTTTCAAGATTTAACATAGGATTAACTCCATGCGAAAACATATTATATGCAACAGTAAGTAAATCTACATTACCTGTTCTTTCTCCATTACCAAACAAAGTTCCTTCTACTCTATCTGCTCCTGCTAAAAGAGCTAATTCTGCATCTGCTACTCCAGTTCCTCTATCATTATGAGGATGAACACTTACTATTACTCTATTTCTATTCTTAAATCCCTTGCACATATATTCTATTTGATCTGCAAATACATTAGGTGTATCCATTTGAACTGTAGATGGTAAATTTACTATTATCTTATTATCCTCTGTTGCTCCCCAGGTATCTGCTACTGCTTCACATACATCAAGAGCATATTCTACCTCTGTTCCAGTAAAGCTTTCTGGAGAATATTCTAAAAATATCTTTCCTTCGAAATCATTGGCATATCTTTTTACAAGCTCTGTACCTTCTATTGCAATTCTTTTTATATCATCTTTTCCCATATTAAAGACAACATCTCTTTGCAATACTGATGTAGAATTATATATATGAACTATAGCTTGTTTAATACCTGATAATGCTTCAAAAGTTTTCTTTATTAGATGTGGTCTTGCTTGAGTTAATACTTGAACAACAACATCATCTGGAATATAATTTTTTTCTACTAACCTTCTTAAAAAATCATATTCTATTTGCGATGCTGATGGAAAACCAACTTCTATTTCTTTAAACCCTAACTTAACTAGCAAATTAAAAAACTCTACCTTTTCATCAATATTCATAGGGTTTATAAGTGCTTGATTTCCATCTCTTAAATCTACACTACACCATATTGGTGCCCTTCTAATAATATTATTTGGCCAACTTCTTTCCTTAAGGTTTATTGTTTCAAATCTTTTATACTTGCTGTAATTTAACATTTACAAAACCCCCTTATCTTATATCATAAATTTCTTTATACTAATATACTTTTATAAGTTTTATTTTTATACTTATAAAAAAACGCGCACACATTCCCCATCATTGGAGCGTGTTTGCGCGGTACCATCCAAAGTTTAACTTACTTAAAATAACGGTGTTA
>JAFOOW010000147.1 GCA_017425305.1 Peptostreptococcaceae bacterium
TGATAATATTTACGGTTTGTTTATCTTCAAATACCATATGATATTTTAAATCTACTGAAATTTTTTTACTAGTTTTATAAATATTATTTATTTGTCTTTGTGAATTTACAAACTCATTTATATTCTTTCTTATATAGGTATTTATATATCTTTCTACAGATTTATCTTTATAGTGAATTACAGGCATACTAGCTGTTATTTTTACATTCTTATCTTCTATGTTAATTTTCTCATCAGTTATTTGTACACTTCTAATTCCACTTAATATTAGAGTTTTTGAATTCATCAAAAAATTATTATTTGAGCTATTTACTGTGTACATAATTACTATAGACAACATGCCTATTATGCTAAACAATATAAATTTTTTATTAGATTTCATCTTTCGATGCCCTCCTAAAATTACTATATATATTATATTTAATCTAAACTATAAATAATATAGTTGTTATATTGTGGTATTTTAATTTTACATTTTTTAGGTTATAATATGCATTAGATGTAATACATAAAGTAAAATAAAATTACTTATTTAGAAATTATTATTTTAAAAATGGAGGGTTTTTATTATGTTAGTTTCAGCTAAAGATATGTTACAAAAAGCTAGAGAAGGTAAGTATGCTGTTGGTCAATTCAACATAAACAACTTAGAGTGGACAAAAGCTATATTACTTACTGCTCAAGAAAACAACTCACCAGTAATATTAGGTGTTTCTGAAGGTGCTGGAAAGTATATGGGGGGATATAAAACTGTAGTTGGTATGGTTAATGGTTTAATAGAAGAATTAAACATAACTGTTCCTGTTGCTCTACACTTAGACCATGGTAGTTATGATGGAGCTAAGAAAGTTATAGAAGCTGGTTTCTCTTCTGTTATGTTTGATGGTTCTCACTACAGCATAGAAGAAAATGTAGCTAAAACAAAAGAAATAATAGAAATAGCTAATGCTAAAGGAATATCTGTAGAGGCAGAAGTTGGTTCTATAGGTGGGGAAGAAGATGGTGTTGTTGGTTCAGGAGAAGTTGCTGATCCAAATGAATGTAAGTTAATAGCTGATTTAGGTGTTGATATGTTAGCTGCTGGTATAGGTAATATACACGGAAAATATCCTGCTAACTGGACTGGATTAAACTTTGAAGCATTAGCTGCTATAAATGATGCTACAGCTGGTATGCCATTAGTATTACACGGTGGTACTGGAATACCTGCAGATATGATACAAAAAGCTATATCTTTAGGAGTTTCTAAAATAAATGTTAATACTGAGTGTCAATTAGCATTTGCAGAAGCTACTCGTAAATATATAGAAGCTGGTAAAGACTTAGAAGGTAAAGGATTTGACCCTCGTAAGTTATTAGCTCCAGGATTCGAAGCTATAAAGCAAACTGTTAAAGAAAAAATGGAATTATTCGGTTCTATAAATAAAGCTTAATAATATATAAAAAATGACTCAAATTAATGAGTCATTTTTTTATTTATGATTAGTTCTTCTTGAATAATTTAACAACTGTTTCAACATGAGGTGTATTAGGGAACATATCCATACATTTAACCTTTTCTACTTCATAGCCATAGTTCTTAAATTCAACTAAATCAAGAACTAATGTCTTAGGGTTACATGATATATAAATTATTTCATTAGCCCCAAATCCAGCTATATCTCTTACTGCATCTTTATGAACACCTGGTCTTGGTGGGTCAACTATTATTAAGTCTGGCTTTTCTTTTAAGTTTTTAACTGTTTTAGCAACATCTCCTGCTATAAACTCACAGTTAGTTAATCCATTTAACTTAGCATTTTGATTAGCTGCAACTACTGCTTCTTCTATTATTTCTATTCCGTAAACTTTCTTAGCAGCTCCTGCCATAACTTGTCCTATAGTACCTGTTCCACTGTATAAGTCAAATACTACTTTATTTTCATGGTCTCCTACAAATTCTCTAGCTATAGAATATAAATCTTCTGCACCTTTTGTATTTGTTTGGAAGAATGAGAATGGAGATATTTTAAACTTAAGACCTAAAAGTTCTTCTTGTATATAATCTCTTCCATGTAAAACTCTTAATTCATCACAGTTTACAGCATCTGCTAAACCGTCATTTATAGTGTGTAATATACTTACTAATTCAGCTTTTAAATCTAATTTTAATAACATATCTTTGTAATCATTCATATCAAAGTCTTCTTGAGAAGAAGTAACTATATTAACCATTAATTCATTTGTATTTATACCTTTTCTAACAACAAGGTTTCTTAAGTACCCCTTGTGACTCATAGTTCTGTAATATGGAACTTTTTTCTCATTAAAGTATTCTACAGTTGATGTTAATACTGTTATAAAATCATTATCAACTAAGAAACATCCATCAACAGTAAGTATATCTATATGTTTACCTTTTTTATGTAAACCTAAAGTTAATGGACCATCTTTCATTTCATCACCAAAAGTATACTCCATTTTATTTCTATATTCTTTAGATTGTGGACTTCCTTGTATTCCTTGGAAGTTAAATCCGAATATATCTTGAGCTAAGAATAAATCCATAACTTGTCTTTCTTTTATTTCTAATTGCTTTTCATATGGAACTGATAATATACTACATCCTCCACATACATTGAAATGCTTACAAGGAGTTTCAGTCTCTAAAGGAGAGTTTTCTAATAACTCTAACATTTTAACATCAGCTTTACCACTTCTTGTTTTCTTAACAGAAGCTTTAACTTTTTGTCCAGTTATTCCACCTTTCATATGTATTTCTCTATTTCCTAAAAGGCTTACTGACGTACCTCCAAATTCCATTTTGTCTACTTCAAATTCTATAATATCTCTTCTTTTCACGATTATATCCTCCGTATTAAAGACTATCTTTCTTCAATAAGTCTTATTTCTTCTTCTGTCAATTCTCTATATTCACCTAACTCTAAACTTTCATCTAGCTTTAGTTTACCCATAGATAATCTTTTTAGATAAGTCACTTTCTTTCCTACACTCTCAAACATTCTCTTAACTTGATGGAATTTACCTTCATGTATAGTAAGTTCTATTTCTGATATATCATCACTTTCTAATATTACAAGTTCTGCTGGCATAGTCTTATATCCATCATCTAATACCACACCTTCTTTGAAATCATTTATATCTTCTTCAGTAACTTTTCCATCTATTTTAGCATAGTAAGTTTTTGGAACATGACTTTTTGGAGCCAATACTCTATGTGCTAATTGACCATCATTAGTTAAAACTAATAA
>JAFOOW010000148.1 GCA_017425305.1 Peptostreptococcaceae bacterium
AAGGAACAACATTTGATATATCATTTAGTTCACAGGAATCTTTTAGTACTTTTCTTATAGCTGTAGCTGAACATATATTACTAGAGATGACCTCTGAATTATACTCAGATTTAATTCTTGTTATAGTATAAGGCTTTATATTACTGTTAAGTCTTATTAAACTTTTTATATACTCAATACCTAAAATATTATTTGAAGAATTTAAAATTGTATTTAGTTTTTCTTCAGGTATATCGAATAAATTATTACTAGAAATATAATCATAAAGGGCTTTACTTCTAGCTACAGCAAACAACAAACCTTCATCTAAATAAGCTTTAAGTATGTTTTTAAACTGGATTGGTTCATTAGTTAAAATACTAGCTATTTGATAAAGTATTTGTATGTCTCCCTCTTCACTTCCAAAACAAATAGAATCAATGCAATTAAGCGAATTTAAAAGGGTAACTGCTCCATGAGAAAATATTTCAGCACTTTGACAAGCGAATAAACTAGGTAACTCTACAACTAAGTCAACTCCATTAGAAACTGCTATTTGTGCTCTAGTATATTTATCAAATAATGCTGGCTCGCCACGTTGTAGGAAGTTACCGCTCATAACTGCTATACTATGTGTGGCATTGGTAACTTCCTTTGATTTATTTAAGTGGTATAAATGTCCATTATGAAATGGATTATATTCTACCACTAAACCTACTATTTTCATAAAAATCTCCTTGTATTTATATAATTTAAATATAAAAAACTTATAAAAAACATATTGCAAAAATGAAGGAATATATAGTTAAATTATAGAATAATGAATTTTGTAAAAAATAATTATATTTATTATAATATTAAACAAAATTGAGAACAATAATTCTTAGATTAATTGTCAAATATTAATAATTTAAGAATTAAAAAAGTATGTACTTTTAATAAAAAAAATGATATATTAATAATTATCAGATTTGTGTAATGTATACAATCATTATACAGATAATAGTCTAGTAAATAAGCTCAGTATATTTAAGTTATAATGAGTTTTAGCTATTAAAGTAATAAGAGACTTGAACAATATTCTACATATATATGAATAAGTTCAATACATAATTATTGGTAAAGATTTAAGGAGGTATACTAATGAAAGTATTAGTATTAAACTGTGGTAGTTCTTCATTAAAGTATCAATTAATAGATATGTCAAATGAAGAAGTATTATGTATAGGATTAGTTGAAAGAATAGGAATCGAAGGTTCTGTATTAAAGCAAGAGAAAGATGGAGTAGAAGGTAAGCTTGTAGTTGAGCAACCTATGAAAAACCACCAAGATGCTATAAAGTTAGTTTTAGACGCTGTAGTTGACGCTAAATTCGGTGGAGTTCAAGATATAAAAGAAGTTGAAGCTGTTGGACACAGAGTTGTTCACGGTGGTGAAAAGTTCGCTGGTTCAGTATTAATAACTGACGAAGTTAAGGCTGCTTTAGTAGAATGTACAGATTTAGCTCCTCTTCACAACCCAGCTAACATAATGGGAATAGAAGCTTGTGAAGCTATACTTCCAGGTGTTCCAATGGTAGGAGTATTCGATACTGCTTTCCACCAAACTATGCCTAAGAAGTCTTACTTATATGGATTACCTCATGAATTATACACTAAATACGGTGTAAGAAGATACGGATTCCACGGAACTTCTCACAAGTATGTATCTCAAAGAGCTGCTGCTATGTTAGGAAAGAACATAGAAGATATAAAAGTTATAACTTGTCACTTAGGAAACGGAGCTTCTATAGCTGCTGTTGATGGTGGTAAGTGTGTAGATACTTCAATGGGATTCACTCCATTAGAAGGTTTAATAATGGGAACTAGATGTGGAGATATAGATGCTGCTATATTACCATTCTTAATGGAAAAAGAAGGATTAGACGCTAAAGGATTAAGCGACTTAATGAACAAGAAGTCAGGGGTATACGGAATGACTGGTATATCAAGTGACTTCAGAGATATAGAAGGAGCTGCTGCTAATGGAGATGAGAAAGCTCAAGTTGCATTAGATGCTTACGCTCAAAGAGTTAAGAAATACATAGGAGCTTATGCTGCTGAAATGAACGGTGTAGATGCTGTTGTATTCACTGCTGGTGTAGGTGAAAATGGTATAGATATGAGAAAAGCTATAGCTTCTAACATGGAATTCTTAGGAATGAACTTTGATGAAGAAGCTAACAAGGTTAGAGGTAAAGAAACAGTAATATCTACTGCTGATTCTAAAGTTAAGATATTATTAATACCAACTAACGAAGAATTAATGATAGCAAGAGATACTGTTGCATTAGTAAAATAGTTATAACTGGTTATAATATAATTAAGGTAGGCTAAGACCTACCTTAATTTTTGCCAATAATTATAGAGCTAAGTATCAAGTAAAAATACTTGACAAAGATAGTTAATCTCTGTATAATAAATTTGGCAACAAATTGAGGTGAACTTGATGAAGATAAGTTTAGACAAGCTTATTAGAAAAGAAACTGATAATTTAGACTTGAATTTTTGTGAAAAAATTGATAGTATTAATTATTGTGATAAGACTTATAAATTAACTTCGCCACTAAGTTTAAACGGAAAGTTAAAAAAGACTAATAAAGGTTTATTTTTAACTTGTGATGCGGAATTCTCTATATTAGATAATTGTGCAAGATGTTTAGATGAAGTAGAAGTGAAATTAAATTATCCTATTGAAGGATTTTTAGTTAAAGAAGAAATGGATGAAGACGAAATAGAAGAATTTGATGCCTATATTTATGAAGGTGATGAAATTGACTTACTAAATATAGTTGAACAAACGCTAGATTTCAATTTACCTCAAAGAGTTCTTTGTAATGAAGAGTGTGAAGGTCTTTGTCACATTTGTGGGACAAACTTAAATAAAAATGTTTGTTCTTGTAATGAAACTGCGAACGACGAGGAAGTAATAGATCCCCGTTTTGCTAAATTAAAAGATATGTTTAAAAATGACTAAGGAGGTGGCGTAAATGGCAGTACCAAAGCGTAAAACATCTAAATCAAATACAAAAATGAGAAGAGCAGCTAACTCAAAAATGGTAGCAACTGGATTCGTAAGTTGCCCACAATGTCATGAGCCAAAGTTACCACATAGAGTATGTCCAGACTGTGGATATTATAAAGGTAAAGAAGTTGTATCTAAGTAATACTTCTAAAAACATGTAGATTACTCTACATGTTTTTTTTTACTTAATAAAGGATAAACATATATACATATTTAAATTTAATATAGTGAGTTTAATAATTGAAATAAAAATGATTAATAATTTAATATAAAGTCTATAAAACGAATAGTGTATAAGGTTAAGTATTTAGAGTAAATTTTATATTTAAAAAGTTAATTTAGGAGGAAGCAATTATGAAAATAGTAATTGATGGGATGGGTGGAGATAATGCACCAAAGTCAAATGTAGAAGGTATAGTAAATGCTATAAAAGAATATGGAGTAGATATTATTGTTACAGGGGATAAAGAAATATTAGAAAAAGAATTTTCTAATTACGATTTTGATAAAAGTAAATTAGAAATAATACATACTACAGAAATTATCGAAAATGAAGATAAGCCAGTTAAAGCAATAAGATCTAAAAAAGATTCATCTATGGTTGTTGCTTTAAGAATGGTAAAGGAAAATAAAGCTGATGCAATAGTATCTGCAGGTAATACAGGTGCTTTATTAGCAGGAGGATTATTTGTAGTTGGAAGAATAAAAGGTATTGATAGACCTTGCTTATGTCCAGCTATACCAAATGTAAAAAGAGGAATGACTTTAATTGCAGATGGAGGAGCTAATGCTGACTGTAAGCCTATAAACTTAGTTGAGTTTGCAGGTATGAGTAATATATATGCAAAGAAAGTATTAGGGATAGAAAATCCTAGGGTTGCTTTAGCTAATGTAGGTTTAGAAGAAGGTAAAGGAAATGATTTAGCTAAAAAATCTTATGAAGAATTAAAAAATTTAGATTTAAACTTTATAGGAAATATGGAAGCTAGAGAACTATTAAATTCATTTACAGATATAGTTGTTTGTGATGGATTCACAGGTAATATACTTTTAAAATCTGCAGAAGGTATAGCTATGTCAATGTTTGGATTATTAAAAGAAACTTTCCTAGCTAGTACTAAAGGTAAAATAGGTGCTATGTTATTAAAGGATGATTTAAAAAGTCTTAAAAATATGATGGACTATGCAGAATATGGAGGAGCACCATTACTAGGAGTTAATGGAGGAGTTATAAAAGCTCATGGTAGTTCTGATGGAAGAGCTATAAAAAATGCTATAAACCAAGCTATAAAGTTTAGTCAAGGTAATGTAGTTAAAGATATAGAAGATTTTATAAAAGAAATAGAAAATAATAATAATGAAGAAGAAAAATAAATAATTATTATACTAAATAAAAAAGAACTATCTTTATTTTAAAGATAGTTCTTTTTTATTTTAAAAAATAGTAATATTTATTGCTTGTCCTAAATATATTTATATAAATGAGGAGGGGACAAGGTATGAATAAACTATCAGATGAAATCGTAAATTCATTAGC
>JAFOOW010000149.1 GCA_017425305.1 Peptostreptococcaceae bacterium
TAAAAGTTTATTTCTTTTTCTATTTCAATTAAAGCTTCTACTGCTTTATCTATTTCTTCTTTAGTATTAAAGTAACCTAAACTAAATCTTACCGTACCTGTTGTAATGTTCCTAGTGTTTCATGTGAAAGAGGTGAACAATGAATTCCTGACCTAGTTGCAATATCATACATATCGTCTAATATAAATGTTATTTCACCTGAATCTAAATTACCTATGTTTACAGATATTACTGCTGCTCTTTTTTTACTATCCATAGGTCCATATATTTTTATATTAGGAACAGTAATTAGTTTTTGTAACATATATTCACATAAACGTTCTTCATGTTCTCTTATTTTATTTATTCCTGTTTCTAATATAAATTTAACACCTGCATTTAATCCTGCTATACCTGGTGTATTATGAGTTCCAGATTCATATTTATCTGGTACCATATTAGGTTGGAATAAATCTTCTGAGTTACTACCTGTTCCACCTTCTTTTAGTATATTTATATTTAGATTATCTCTAACATATAACATACCTGTTCCTTGTGGTCCTAGTAAACACTTATGTCCTGGAGCTGCTATCATATCTACATTTAATTCATTTACATCTATATCATATAAACCTAATGTTTGAGATGCATCTACTAAGTATAATACATTATGTTCTTTAGCTATCTCTCCAACGGCTTTTATATCTACTATAGTCCCACATACATTTGATGCATGTGTAGTCACTATTAACTTTGTATTCGATTTTATTGCTTTTTTTATATCTTCTGGATTTAAAAATCCTTCTTTGTCACATTTAACAATAGTATTTTCTACTCCCTTAGATTCTAATGCCTTTATTGGTCTTATTACAGAGTTATGCTCCATGCTTGTTGTTATTACATGGTCTCCTGATTTAAGAACACCTTTTATAGCTAAGTTTAAAGAGTCTGTAGCATTATGAGTAAACACTATATTCATAGGATTTGATATATTCATAAGTTTAGCTATATTTTCTCTACACTCATAAATTTCTCTCCCTGCTCTCATTGCTAACTTATGTCCTGCTCTTCCAGGATTTGCACCGTAATTTTCCATGCAATCTAAAACTGCAGAATATACTTCTTTTGGTTTAGGATATGTCGTTGCTGCATTGTCTAAATAAATCATAATTGTCCCTTCCTTACCCTTTTTATTCTTCTATAAGTAATGATATTATATTATTTAAATCATCATCATTATAATATTCTATTTCTATTTTTCCTTTTTTTCTACCCTTTGATATATTTACTTTTGTACCTAAAATATGAGCTAGTTTTTCTTCTACATCTAGAATATATATATCTTTTTCTTTTTTCTTTTTTATATTTTCAATTTGTTGGTTTTCAGAGAATTTTTTTGCTATATTTTCAGTTTCTCTAACTGATAATTCTTCTTCTATTACTTTGTTTGCTATTTGAAGTTGAGCAATTTCATCACTTACTCTTAATAAAGCTTTACCATGACCTGGTGTTATTCTATTATCTTCAATCATAGCAATTACTTCTTTTCCTAGGTTAAGCAATCTTAAAGTATTAGTTATATGAGGTCTACTCTTGCCTACTGCTTCAGATATTTCTTCTTGTGTTACATTATAATTATCTATTAAGCTTTTATATGCTATAGCTTCTTCTATTGCATTTAGATCTTCTCTTTGTAAGTTTTCTATTAATGCTATTTCCATTATATCTTTTATAGGTATGTCCTTTATAACAGCAGGTATTTCAGTTAATCTAGCTTTTTTCGATGCTCTAAATCTTCTTTCTCCTGCAATTATCATATACTTACCATTTTCATCTGGTTTTAAAACTATAGGTTGAAGCACTCCATAGTTTCTTATAGAGTTAGATAAAATCTCTATCTTTTCTGGATCAAATATTTTTCTTGGTTGATCCGGATTTGCATATATCTGGCTTATTTGTATGCTAACTATATCTTTTGGGTCTATATCTTCTTTTATTGTTGGTATTAATGCACCTAATCCTTTACCTAATCTATTAGATCTTCTTGTTGTCTTTTCCATACTATATCACATCCTCTTCTAAATCTATAAATTCTTCTGCTAGTTCTAAGTATGCTATTGACCCTTTGCATCTACTATCATAATAAATTACAGGTTTACCATGACTAGGAGCTTCTGCTAGCCTTACATTTCTAGGAATTAAAGTTGTATAAACACTTCCTTTGAAATATTTTTTTACTTCTTCTACAACTTGTATTGATAAGTTTGCTCTTCCATCAAACATACTTAAAACAACACCTTGTATTTCCAAGTTTGGGTTTAGGCTTTTCTTTATTAAGGATATAGTTCCCATTAATTGACTAACCCCTTCTAATGCATAATATTCACATTGTATTGGAATTAATACACTATCAACTGCCGTTAAACAGTTAATAGTTAACATACCTAACGAAGGAGGACAATCTACAAATATATAGTCATATTCATCTTTTACCTCATTTATAGCTTTTTTAAGTATATATTCTCTTTCTGGTATATCTGTAAACTCAATTTCTGCACCAGCTAATTCAGTAGCTGCTGCAACAATATCTATATTGTCAAATTCAGTTTTTATTATGGCATCTCTTATACTATCATTATTTAATAGTACTTCATATATTGTTGTTTCTACTTCACTTTTTTCTATTCCATATCCACTTGTTGAATTTCCCTGTGGATCTAAATCTAAAACTAAAACTTTCTTTCCCATTTGACCTATACTTGCACTTAAATTAACATTTGTAGTTGTTTTTCCAACTCCACCTTTTTGATTAAAAACTGCAATTACTTTTCCCATAAGTCTTTTCTCCCCTCTTTAATCTTTCAAAAAAAGATTACTGCGAAGCAGTAATCTCTTATTTTTTAGGAATTCTTACAACAACCTCTATATGGTCACCTTTATCAACTTCCTTATATTTAGCTTCTAACCCTGTATTAGTTATTGCTTCATAAGCTTGTTTTATAGTATTTAAATATATTCTCATTCCCATTATACCTTTTACATTCTGTTTTTTATCATCAGAATCTTTAGGGTTTTTCAGTTCTTCTAATATATCTGCTATTAGTTTTTCTGTTTTCTTTACATTTAAATCTGATTTTATTACCTTATCTAAAACGTCTCTCATTAAGCTTTCTTCAGGTAATTTTAATAAAGCTCTAGCATGTCTTTCTGTTAAACCATGCTCTACTAACTTTATTTTTATATCTGTAGGCAACCTTAATATTCTAAGCTTGTTAGCTATAGTAGATTGATTTTTACCTAATTTCCCCGCAAGTTGTTGTTGTGTAAAACTATGTTCCTTTATTAAGTTTTCATAACCCATAGCTTCTTCAATAAAATTTAAATCTTCTCTTTGTAAGTTTTCTAGCAAAGCTAGTACAGCTGAAGATTCATCTGACATATTATTTATTATAGCTGGTATAGTAGCACGTCCTGCTAACTTAGAAGCTCTTAATCTTCTTTCTCCTGCTACTAATTCATATTCGTCATTGCCTTTATTTCTAACTGTTATTGGTTGCAGTATACCATATACCTTTATAGATTCACTCAACTCTTCTAATGCCGATTGTGAAAATACTCTTCTCGGTTGATATGGATTAGGAACTATACTATCTATTGGTATTTCCATAACCTTTTTTTCTTCCATAACATCCCTCTCTCATTCAGAACTAAATGTATTTAACACTTAAAATTGTGTAAAATCAATATTATTTTATAATATTTCTTCATTTACTTACATATTCCTTCTAAAATATTTTATTTTAACTATTTTTTATAATATTTCTTAGGAAATATTATATTTTTCTGTTATTTTACATTTATTTTATAGGACTTTTTACTGGTTTTCCAGCTTTTCTTGGATATTTTTCTGGAGTATTATTAGTTTTCTTGAAAACTAATATATTATGTTTTAAGTCTGAGTCTGGTAATTCTACATCTATCTTTTCTACAAATTCCACTCCTAATGTTTCCATAGCTTTTTTAGATTCCTCTAACTCTAAGTCTGCATTAGGTCCTTTTAGACAAACAAAGTATCCTCCAACCTTTACAAATGGTACACAGAATTCCATTAATACTGGTAATCCTGCAACTGCTCTTGCAGTAGCTATATCGTATTGTTCTCTATACTCTGGATTTTTCCCAAAGTCTTCCGCTCTTCCATGTATAAATTCTATATTATCTATATCTACACTTCTACTTACTTCTTGTAAGAAGTTTATTCTCTTATTTAAAGAATCTAGTAATGTAACCTTTGTATTTGGTAAACATATTCTTAGAGGTAGACCTGGGAACCCAGCCCCAGTACCTACATCTATTATAGATAAACCATCTTTTACGTATCCTTTTTTAACTGCTGAAACAGAATCTATAAAGTGTTTTATATAAACTTCTCTTTCATCCTCTATTCCAGTTAAATTCATCTTTTGATTCCATTCTACAAGAATATCTCTATATATTTTAAGGTCTTTTAACATTTTATCAGTAACATCTATACCTAAGTCTTCTAGACCTTTTCTTAATATATCAGTATTACTCATTTCTTTCACCTCTACCTCTTCTTAATTGTTCAAGATATATAAGTAGCACAGATATATCTGCTGGTGAAACTCCTGATATACGAGATGCTTGTCCTATAGATATAGGCTTTATAGCATCTAGTTTTTGTCTAGCTTCTATTCTTAAACCTTCTATTGCTGAGTAGTTTAAGTCTTCGCTTAGCTTTTTATTTTCTAACTTTTTAAATTGGTCTATTTGCTTTAATTGCTTTTCAATGTATCCTTCATACTTAGTCATTATTACACATTGCTCTTTTACAGCATAAAGAACATCATCTCCAGCACCTTTTCCTATAGCCTCTATAAGCTCATAGTTTACTTCTGGTCTTTTTAAGAACTCATAAAGCGATAATCCTACTTTTATAGGCGATGCATTCATCTCTTCTAATAAGTGATTTACATCTTTAGGAGTAACTCTTTCAGTCTTTAGTCTTTCTAATTCTTTTTCTACTGCTTCTTTTTTATCTAAGAATTTATTGTATCTATCTTCTTTTACTAAGCCTATATCATAACCTTTTTGAGTAAGTCTCATATCTGCATTATCTTGTCTTAGATATAGTCTATACTCAGATCTAGATGTCATCATTCTGTATGGTTCATTAGTCCCCTTAGTAACTAAATCATCTATTAAAACTCCTATATAAGCTTCTGATCTATCTAATATAAATGGTTCTTTTCCTTGTATTTTTAATGCAGCATTTATACCTGCTATTAACCCTTGTGATGCAGCTTCTTCATATCCTGAAGTACCATTGAATTGTCCTGCACTATATAAGTTCTCAACACCTTTGATTTCTAAGTTTATCTTTAATTGAGTTGGGTCTATACAATCATATTCTATTGCATAAGCTGGTCTCATTATCTTTGCATTTTCTAAACCTTTAACACTCTTATACATTTGAATTTGCACTTCATAAGGTAGACTAGTAGATATACCTTGAATGTACATTTCTTTAGTATTTTCACCTTCTGGCTCTATGAATATTTGGTGAGATTCTTTGTCGTTGAACCTAACAACCTTATCTTCTATAGAAGGACAGTATCTAGCTCCTGTACTATCTATGTCTCCAGAATACATTGGTGATCTCTTTAAGTTATTCATTATTATTTCATGTGTTCCAAGATTAGTTCTTGTTAAATAACATGGTTCTTGTTCTTTTTCTAAGCTATCGTTTAAGAATGAGAATGGAGTTACTCTCTCATCTCCTTCTTGCACTTCCATAACTGAGAAATCTATACTGTCTCTGTGTATTCTAGCTGGTGTACCAGTCTTGAATCTTCTCATTCTTAATCCTAAGTCTACTAACTTATCTGTTAGGTACTTGCTGTATCCTAATGCATTAGGACCTTCATAGAATGATACTTCTCCCATGTATATTTTTGAGTTTAAGTAAACTCCTGTAGCTAATATTACAGCTTTTGAAGTGTATTTACATCCTAATTTAGTTATTACTCCTGTAACAACATTGCCTTCATGTAATATATCTACAACTTCATCCATTACTATTTCTATATTAGGCTCATTTTCTAAAGTCTTTTTCATTTCTTCATGATATTTAGTCTTATCTGCTTGAGCTCTTAAAGAGTGTACTGCTGGTCCTTTTGCAGTATTTAACATTCTACTTTGCATGAATGTTTTATCTATATTTATACCCATTTGACCACCTAAAGCATCTATCTCTTTAACAAGTTGTCCTTTTCCTGTTCCCCCTATAGATGGATTACATGGAAGTAATGCAATTGAGTCTAATGAAAGTGTTATTACTAATGTTTTATGTCCCATTCTAGCTGTTGCTAATGCTGCTTCACATCCAGCATGCCCTGCACCAACAACTATTACGTCATAATTTCCAGCATCAAAATTTAACATATATTCTCCTCTCTTGTCCTAAAATAATGTTTCACGAAAAACATCATTTATTATTTTCCTATACAGAAGTTACTAAATATTGTATCTAATAAATCTTCTGTTACTGTATCTCCGTTTATATATCCTAAGTAGTCCCATATGTTTTTGAAATCTACTTCTACAAAATCTAATGGCATATATGATTCGATAGCATTTAACGCATCTTCTATAGATTGCTTAGCTTTATATAAGGCATCTTTATGTCTAGAGTTAGTAACTACTAAATCTGATGAGTTTCTAACTGTACCTGCAAATACCATTTCCTCTATCTTATCATGTATTTTTTCTATACCCTCATGTTGAAGAGCTGATATTTCTATTACGTTTTCTTCTGCTATATATTCTTTTATTTTATCTAAATCAATAACTCTATCTAAGTCTGTTTTATTTAAAAGTACTATAGTTTTATTTGGTTGAACAGATTCTAATATTTCAATATCTTCAGGGTCTAAGCTTCTTGAAGAGTCTAGTACTACTATTGATAAATCAGCTGCGCTGAAAAATTCTCTAGATTTTTCAACACCTATTCTTTCAACAACATCTTCAGTTTCTCTAATTCCTGCTGTATCAACTATTTTTAAAGGTATACCTTTTATATTAACGAATTCTTCTATAACGTCTCTTGTTGTACCCGGTATGTCTGTAACTATAGCTCTATTTTCACCTAATATTGCATTTAGTAAAGAAGACTTACCTACGTTTGGCTTACCAACTATTACAGTCTTTAATCCATCTCTTAGGATTTTTCCACTTTCAGAAGTATCGTATAATTTATTTATTTCTTTTTGTAAAGCTATTGTCTTCTCTTTTAATGTATTGTAAGTTATATGTTCTACATCTTCATCTGGGAAATCTAAAGATACTGTTATTTGTGCTAGTATTTCTGTTACATTGAATCTTAAATCTTTTATTTTCTTAGATAAAGACCCTTCTAATTGAGATTGTGCAACAGTATGAGCCATATCTGTCTTTGCATTTATTACATCTATTATAGCTTCAGCTTGAGCTAAGTCTATTCTTCCGTTTAAGAATGCTCTCTTTGTGAACTCTCCTTGATCTGCAAGTCTTACATCTTTAGATAATATTAATTCTAATATTTTCTTTACTGAAATGAACCCACCATGACAGTTTATTTCTATAACGTCCTCTGTTGTATATGAGTTAGGCCCTTTCATAAAAGCAACTAAAACTTCATCTATTACTTTATCATTATCGACTATGTGTCCATATATTAATGTTCTTGTGTTATATTCTTCTATTTTCTTTCCTGATATAGATTTAAATATTGAGTTTGCTACTTGAAGTGACTTTTCTCCACTTATTCTTATAATTCCGATTCCACCTTCACCAGGAGCTGTTGCTATTGCAGCTATAGTATCATCTATAAACAACCTTATCACCTCTTCAATTAAATATTTTAGTTATATAAAACTCTAAAGTATTATTTTATCACTTTATATGCTTTTTTGTAATAATATCTGACTAATTTATATCATCTATATTATATACCCTCTTTTTTTGAGGATAATTACTATTTATATCTTAGATTATTTACTTAATCTAAACATTATATATAATTTTTTTCAAAAATAAAACCCCCTATACATAGGAGGTTATGTTTTATTTTTTATATTCTATTACTAATCTTCTATATGGATCTATTCCTTCACTATATGTATTAACATACTTATTATTTTGAAGTGTTGAGTGTATTATTCTTCTCTCATAAGGATTCATATAATCTAATTTCTTAGTTTTTTTAGTTTTAGCTACTTCTCTAGCTACTTTATTAGCATATCTAACTAAAGATTCCGCTCTTTTAGCTCTATAGCTTTCTATATCTATAAGAATTTTTGAGTGAGAGTCCTTGTTAACTTTGTTTAAAGCAAGACCAGCTAAAAATTGTATAGAATCTAGGGTTTCTCCTCTTCTACCTATTAAACAAGCTGCATCTTTTCCTGATATATTAACTTTGATAACATTCTTTTCTTTAGTGATATCAACAGTTGCATCTATTTTAAGATTGTTTATTATATTTTCAACAAACTCTCTAGCAACATCAACTTCAGATATCTCTTTTTCTACTTTAGGCTCTTCTTTCTCAATTACTGTTATTCTGTATTTTCCGTCTTTATTTCCAATTAAACCTAAAAAACCTTTTACAGGATTTTCAATAACTTCTACTTCTATATCTTCTCTACTTACGCTAAGTTGCTCTAATGCATTAGTTATAGCATCTTCTATACTTTTACTTTTTATTTCTAGGATTCGACTCATTTATTACACCCTCCCCAGAGTTAGCCATCTTAGCTTTTAATGGATTCATCACTAAGTACTGTTGAGCTAGTTGGTATAAGTTACTTACAGTCCAGTATAATGTAAGACCTGCTGGGAATGATATACCCCACCAGAACATCATAATTGACATGAAGTATGTCATAAACTTCATAGATCCTTGTTGTTGATCTTTTGGCATTGTTAACTTTTGAGTTATAAATGTTGTTACCCCTGCTAAAACAGCTAATATTAAAGTTTTATCTGGAGCTGATAATGATGGAATCCATAAGAATCCAGTATCAGCAGCAGCTCTAGCTGCTTCATTAGCAAAAACACCATACTTAACTGGTTGTCTTAATACATTATATAAACCTATTAATATAGGGAATTGTATTAATAATGGTAAACATCCAGCCATTGGATTTATTTTTGCTTCTTGGTATAACTTCATTATCTCTTGGTTTTGTTTTTCTGGCTTATCTTTGTATTTATTTTGTATTTCTTGTACTTTAGGTTGAATATCTTGCATAGCCTTCATAGACTTTGTTTGCTTTATAGTCAATGGTAATAATATCGTTTTTACAACCACTGTAAAAAGAACTATAGCTAAGCCGTAGTTATTTACAAGATTATATATAAATTCAAGAACTTGACCTAATAAACTACTAATTAAATTCAATTTTAAATACCTCCTAGAGTATCGTTATCTTATACTTTATAATTATTTTAAAGGATCATATCCTCCTGGATGAAAAGGATGGCATTTTAATATTCTTCTTATAGATAAGTAAGAACCTTTTATTGCCCCATATTTTTTTAAAGCTTCAATTGAGTATTGAGAACATGTTGGATAAAACCTACATGTAGGTCCTTTTAAAGGAGATATAAATTTTTGATAAAACTTTACTAAATAGATAAATAATTTTGTTAGACATCTATTCAAAGCTAATCCCCCACATCTGTTAATCTTTTAATATTTGTGCTTTATTAATTAAGTACTTAACTGATTTTTCTATGTCCTTGTATTCACATTCTTTACTAGCTATTCTAGCTATAAATACAATATCATATCCACTTTTTATATATTCATCACCAATTAACCTAAAACCTTCTCTTATTCTTCTTCTTACTTTATTTCTAACAGTAGCTTTTCCTACTTTCTTAGAAACTGAAAATCCTACTCTACTAAAGTCTGATTTGTTATCTAGTATATACATTACTAAGTATTTATTTGCAAAAGATTTGCCGTGTTTGTATACTTTTCTAAAATCAGAGTCTTTTTTAATACCTTTAGTATTCTTTAAATCCATACTAAATCCTCCTATAAACACAGCTTTTATTTATAAATTTTTACACAAAAAGGCCACCATTACAGCAGCCTTTTTTAAAAATTAATGAGTTAATCTCTTTCTTCCTTTAGCTCTTCTTCTCTTTAGAACATTTTTTCCGTTAGAAGTCTTCATTCTTTTTCTGAATCCATGCTCTTTCTTTCTTTGTCTTTTCTTTGGCTGATAAGTTCTTTTCATTTTTTGCACCGCCTTTCAAGATTGTTTTTCCGTTTATAAAAATAATAACTTTACCCTCAAAGTAAGCATAACACGTACAATTATAAATCTTTTTATTTTAGTTGTCAACGTATTTTTAGACTTGTTTTATTTAAATATATATTGAAAAAACATAGAAGATTACTTAAGTTAACTTTGTTAATTTTTTTATCAACAATACTGTAGAATTGTGGATAAATTGTATATAAATTATTGAAGTTTGGCATTTATTCTGATATTATAGATATGCCTGTTGATATTGTTTATAAACTTTATTAACAAATTATATTTATTCACAACTTGTGGATAGAAATGTGAATAACTTAATCTATAACAGACAATACTCTACTTATAGACTATATTTTTACTATTATTGATAATATTTATAACTTTATATACATATTGTTTATATTTTTTAGAAATTATACATCAATTTTTAATAAAACTATTTTATCCACATATTTATCCATATATTTATTAAAAAAAATTTAATTTTCTAAATTTATCGCATTTTTGTTAATAACTTTGTGGAAAATGTTAATTATTTTAATTCGGAGGTTTTATTTATGGATATAGTATCTCTATGGGATAAGACATTACAACTTATAAAAGGTGAATTATCACCACCTAGCTTTAATGCTTTTTTCAAACAAATAAAGCCCTTAAAGCTACATTTAAATACTTTAATACTATTAGTTCCTAATGATTTTACAAAAGGAATATTAGAAGACAGATACTTAAATTTAATAGAAAGCTCTGTAAATCAACTTTCTTTAAAAAAATATAATGTTAAATTCATTTTAAATGAAGAAGAAATTAAAGGATTAGGTAATCAAGATAACGAAGAAGATGAAAAAACTAAGAAAAATTATCCAAATCTAAACCCAAAATATACTTTTGATACATTCGTTATAGGAAATAGTAACCGTTTTGCACACGCTGCATGTGTTGCAGTAGCTGAAGCTCCAGCTAGAGCATACAATCCATTATTCTTATATGGAGGAGTTGGATTAGGAAAAACGCATCTTATGCATGCTATCGGACATCATATAATGGATCAAAAGAAAGATCCAAAAGTTGTTTACGTTTCCTCTGAAAAATTTACAAATGAACTTATAAACTCTATTAAAGATGATAGAAATGAGGAGTTTAGAAATAAATATAGAAATGTAGACGTTTTACTAATAGATGATATTCAATTTATCGCAGGAAAAGAAAGAACTCAAGAAGAATTCTTCCATACTTTCAATTCCCTACATGAAGCAAATAAACAAATTATAATATCTAGTGATAGACCCCCAAAAGAAATTCCTACTTTAGAAGATAGACTTCGTTCAAGATTTGAAATGGGTCTTATAACTGATATTCAAGCACCTGATTTTGAAACTAGAATGGCAATACTTAGAAAAAAAGCTCAAATGGAAAATTTAGATGTTCCTAATGAAGTTACTGTTTATATTGCCAAAAATATAAAATCAAATATTAGAGAATTAGAAGGAGCTCTTACTAGAGTTGTTGCTTATAGTTCTCTTACAAATAGAACTATATCTTTTGAATTAGCTTCTGAAGCATTAAAAGATATTATAATAACTTCTAAACATGAAGAAATTACTGTAAATAGAATAAAAGAAAAAGTATCTTCTGTATTTGGAGTAAAAATGGAAGATTTCAACTCAAAGAAAAGAACACGTTCAATTTCTTACCCAAGACAAATAGCAATGTACTTATCACGTGAGCTTACAGATTTATCACTTCCTAAGATAGGTGAAGAATTTGGAGGAAGAGACCATACTACTGTAATTCACGCACATGACAAAATAACTAAAGATATAGAAACTAATGAAGATTTTAAAGATAAAATAAATAAAATTATATTAGATTTAAAGGGATAATATTATAAACAAACTTATGTGGATATTATCTTAATTAAATGTTTATATATTTTTTTGTCAAAAATATATACAGATTATTCAACAAAAATAAACAAAGATATTAACATTTTATACACATGTTGATATCTTTGTATTTATTTTGATTAAGATACTTATGCACATTATCAACATCACCTACTATTATTACTACTAATTTTTATTAATTTATTTTGTATTTAATAAGACAAGGAGGTTATCCACAATGAAGATAATTTGTAATCAAAAAATGCTAGCTAATAAAATAAGTATTGTACAAAAAGCTATTAACGGAAAAACTACTTTAGAGCTTTTAAAAGGTATTTTATTAACAGCTAAAGGTGATTCAATCAATCTAACTGGATATGATTTAGAAATAGGAATAGAAACTTATGCACAAGCTGAAGTAATAGAAGAAGGTCAAATAGTAATAAACTCTCGTCTTTTTGGGGATATTATAAGAAAATTACCTGATGCTTTTGTAGAAATAGAAACTGACAATGAAAATAACGTATATATAAATTGTCTCAACTCAAGATTTAAGATAAAGGGAGATTCTGCAACAGAGTATCCTAAATTACCAGATGTAAATAAAAATGAACTTTATGATATTCCTCAAGATTTACTGAAGAATATGATAAAGCAAACTGTTTTTGCTATATCTCAAGACCAAACAAAACCTATATTAATGGGTGAATTATTAGAAATAGTAGATGGAAATATAAGTTTAGTTGCAATAGATGGATATAGATTAGCTGTTAGAGCTAGTGAGATAAATACAATGATGAATAATATAAAAGTTATTATTCCAGGAAAAACACTTCATGATGTAAACGGGCTTTTATCATCAGAAGATGATAATGTAAAAATAGGATTTGATGATAAAAATGCTATTTTCATTATAAACGAGACAAAAATAATAACTAGATTATTAGATGGAGATTTTATAGATTATAAAAAATTACTTCCTAGAGAATATGGAGTGAGAGTAAAAGTTAATACTAAAGATCTTTTAAACAGTATAGAAAGAGCTTCGCTTTTATCTCAATCAGAAAAAAATAACTTAATAAAACTTTCTATAAGAGATAACTCTATGGCTATAACATCTAATACTGAAAGAGGAAATGTTTATGAAGAAGTTTCTATAGACTTAGAGGGAGACTATTTAGATATAGCATTTAACTCAAGATACTTCTTAGAAGCTCTAAAAGTAATAGATAGTGAAGAAATATTTATAGAATTCACTACAAATGTAAATCCATGTATAATAAAGCCAGCTGATGGAACAAAATATACTTACTTGTTATTACCAGTAAGAATATCTTCGAATATATAAATTTAAAGTAAACCCAACTGAAAAAGTTGGGTTTTTATGCTATAATATATATTTAAATATATGTAAAAACTTAATGATAGTTAAGTTTTATTTAATCGCAAGTATCTGATATACTATATAAGGAGGACGAAACATGTTTGAAATAACTATAGATTCTGAATATATAAAACTAGATCAATTTTTAAAATTAGTAGATGTAGCTTCTACTGGTGGACATGCTAAATTCTTAATACAAGAAGGTTTAGTTAAGGTTAATGGCGAAGTTGAAACTAGAAGAGGTAAAAAATTAAGATCTAATGATGTTGTCGAAGTTGAAGGTAACAAAATAAAAATACTATAAAAGGGGTGCCCTTTGTGTATTTAAATAGCTTAAATTTAATTAATTTTAGAAACTATGATGCCCTATATTTAGAGTTTAATCCAAAAATTAATCTACTTATAGGAAAAAATGGTCAAGGAAAAACAAATATTGTTGAATCAATATACTTATTATCATTTGGTAAATCTTTTAGAACCAATAAAGATAAGGAAATGATTAAATTTTCTAGCGAAAACCTATATATAGGTGGAAGCTTTACAAAACTTTCTAGAAATAGTCTAATTGAAGTTGGAATTGGTAAAAATAATAAAAAAGGGATTAAGATTAATAAAATAAATATTGAGAAAATATATGAACTATTAGGAAATCTAAATGTTGTAATTTTCTCACCAGAAGATTTGAGATTAGTAAAAGAAGGACCAAAAGAAAGAAGATCTTTTATTGATAAAGAAATAAGTCAAATCATGCCTAAATATTATAATTATCTTACAAATTACAATAAGATATTATTCCAAAGAAATAAGCTTCTAAAAGCTAGTTATGTAGATAGAGACTTACTTGAAGTCTATGATGAAAGTTTAGCTAGGTATGGGAGTTATATTTATATACTAAGAAGAGATTTTGTAAAGAAAATAGCTAAAATATCAAGAGATATGCACAAAAAACTTACTAATGGACTAGAGGAATTTTCTATAAAGTATAAAAATCAAATAGACATTAGTGATGAAGATACAGTTCAAAGTGCGTACAGTAAATTTATTGAAAAATTAAAAAGTGCTAGAGATCATGATATAGAGACTAGAACTACTAGATACGGTATTCATAAAGATGATTTATTAATATATATAAATGACTTAGATGTTAGGCTTTATGGCTCTCAAGGTCAACAAAGAACAGCTTCTATTTCATTAAAGCTTTCAGAAATAGAGTTAATTAATAATGAGGTTGGAGAATACCCAATTTTATTATTAGATGACATATTTAGTGAATTAGATGAGACTAGACAAAAGTTATTAGTTGATAACTTAGATAAAGTGCAAATGTTCATCACAACTGCAGAAGCATCTCATAAAAAAATATTTAATTCAGAGAATACTACTATTTTCAATATTGAAAAAGGAAATGTAATTAGTATAGAGAATGGAGGGAACTAGATGAAACAAGAATACGGCGCAAGTCAGATACAGGTCTTAGAGGGATTAGAACCAGTTAGAAAAAGACCAGGTATGTACATAGGGTCTACAGGTCCTAGAGGATTACACCATTTAGTTTATGAAATAGTTGATAACAGTATAGACGAAGCTCTAGCTGGATACTGTTCAGATATATATGTATCTATCAATGAAGATGGAAGTATTTTAGTAAGAGATAACGGTAGAGGTATACCAGTAGAAGTACATCCTAAAACAGGAAAATCTACTTTAGAAACAGTTTTAACTGTTCTTCATGCTGGAGGTAAATTCGGTGGAGGAGGATACAAGGTATCTGGAGGTCTTCACGGAGTTGGGGTTTCTGTTGTTAATGCATTATCAGAATGGTTAGTTGCAGAAGTTCACAAAAACGGTAAAGTTTATAAGCAAACTTATGAAAAAGGTGTTCCAACATCAGATATAACTGTTATAGGAGATTCTGATATAACAGGAACTATAGTTCAATTTAAGCCAGATGCTACTATCTTTGATGAAGTTGAGTATAAGTACGACACATTAGAACATAGACTAAGAGAATTAGCATTCTTAAATAAAGGGATAAAAATTGTATTAGAAGACAAGAGAGAAGATAGAGAAAAGAAAAAAGAATTCCACTATACAGGTGGTTTAATAGAGTTTGTTAAACACTTAAATAAAACAAAAACAGGAATTCATGATGACATAGTTTATATAGAGAAAAAAATAAAAGACTATATGGTAGAGATAGCTTTACAGTATACTGACGGCTATACAGAGAACATATATTCTTTCGCTAACAATATAAATACACATGAAGGTGGTACTCACTTAAGCGGATTCAAGACTGCTATGACAAAAGTTGTAAATGAGTATGCTAGAAAAAATGGAATATTAAAAGAAAAAGATTCTAACCTTTTAGGTGAAGATATAAGAGAAGGTCTTACAGCTGTTATATCTGTTAAGCTT
Organism: Peptostreptococcaceae bacterium; assembly: GCA_017425305.1. Classification (GTDB taxonomy): domain Bacteria; phylum Bacillota; class Clostridia; order Peptostreptococcales; family Peptostreptococcaceae; genus Paraclostridium. Next base: position 16,002 of record JAFOOW010000149.1, read on the forward strand.
CCTGAACCTCAATTTGAAGGTCAAACAAAAACTAAGTTAGGTAACACTCCAGTTAGAGGAGTTGTTGATAGCGTAACTGTAGAAGAGTTAGGTGCTTTCTTAGAAGAAAACCCAACTACAGGAAGAATAATAGTTGATAAGGCTTTAAGAGCTCAAAGAGCAAGAGAAGCTGCTAAAAAAGCAAGAGAATTAACTAGAAGAAAGAGCGTACTAGAAAGTACTTCATTACCAGGTAAATTAGCTGATTGTGCTGAAAAAGATCCTTCTAAGAGTGAAATATTCTTAGTCGAAGGGGATTCTGCCGGTGGTTCTGCTAAGCAAGGTAGAGATAGACACTCTCAAGCTATATTACCACTAAGAGGTAAGATACTTAACGTTGAAAAATCAAGATTAGATAAAATATTATCTTCTGATGAAATAAGAAATATGATAACAGCTTATGGTTGTGGTATAGGTGATGATTTCGACTTAGAAAAGTTAAGATATCATAAAATAATAATAATGACCGATGCCGATGTCGATGGAGCTCACATAAGAACATTACTTCTTACTTTCTTCTTCAGATATATGAGACCTCTTATAGAAAATGGATTTGTTTATGCTGCACAACCACCTTTATACAAGGTTAAGAAGCAAAAGCAAGAATACTATGTTTACTCAGATAGAGAATTAGAAGCTTTACTAGAGAAAATCGGAAGAAACGGAATAGAGCTTCAAAGATATAAGGGGCTTGGAGAGATGAATGCTGAGCAGTTATGGGATACTACAATGAACCCAGAAACAAGAACTTTATTACAAGTATCTATAGAGGATGCAGCTGTTGCTGATGAAGTATTTTCTATGCTTATGGGTGATAAGGTTGCTCCAAGAAAAGAGTTTATAGAAGAAAACGCAAGATTTGTTAGAAACTTAGATATATAAGAGAAAGGGGATGAGTATCAATGGAAGAAAATAATAGAATACTCCCTATTGAAATAGCAGATGAGATGAAAAAGTCGTATATAGATTATGCGATGAGTGTTATAGCTGGACGTGCTCTTCCTGATGTAAGAGATGGTCTTAAGCCAGTTCATAGAAGAATATTATACTCAATGAGTGAATTAAATTTAACTCCAGATAAGCCGTACAGAAAATCTGCACGTATTGTTGGGGACGTTCTGGGTAAATACCACCCACATGGTGATACTGCAGTTTACTATGCAATGGTAAGAATGGCACAAGACTTTGCAACTAGAGCACCGTTAGTTGATGGTCACGGTAACTTCGGTTCTGTAGACGGTGATGCTCCAGCGGCAATGCGTTATACTGAAGCTAAAATGACTAAGTTATCTCTTGAATTATTAAGAGATATAGATAAAGAAACAGTAGATTTTGTTCCTAACTTTGATGAATCTTTAAAAGAGCCATCAGTACTACCTGCAAGATTCCCTAACTTATTAGTTAATGGATCTAACGGTATAGCAGTTGGTATGGCAACGTCTATACCACCTCACAACTTAGGTGAAGTAATAGATGCAACAATACATCTTATAGATAATGAAGAATGTAGTGTTGAAGATTTAATACAATTTGTAAAAGGACCAGACTTCCCTACATCAGCTATAATAATGGGAAAAGAAAATATAACTGAAGCATATAGAACAGGTAGAGGAAAAGTTAAGGTTAGAGCTAGAGCTTATATAGAAGAACTAGCAAAAGGTAAGCAACAAATAGTTGTTACAGAAATACCATACCAAGTTAATAAGGCTAAGTTAGTTGAAAAAATAGCTGAATTAGTTAAAGATAAAAAAGTTGAAGGAATCTCTGATTTAAGAGATGAAAGTAACAGAAATGGTATGAGAATAGTTATAGAACTTAAGAGAGATGCTAATGCAAATATAGTATTAAATAAGTTATATAAACATTCTCAAATGGAAGATACATTTAGTATAATAATGCTTGCATTAGTTAACGGAGAACCTAAGGTATTAAATCTTAAGCAAGTATTATACCACTATATACAACATCAAAAAGATGTAGTTACTAGAAGAACTAAATTCGAATTAAATAAAGCTGAAGCTAGAGCACACATATTAGAAGGATTAAAGATAGCATTAGATAACTTAGATGAAGTTATAAAGCTTATAAGAGGTTCTAAGACAGGTGCAGAAGCTAAGGAAGGTTTAATGAATAGATTTAACCTAACTGATGTACAAGCTCAAGCTATACTTGATATGAGACTTCAAAGGCTTACTGGATTAGAAAGAGATAAGATAGAAGCTGAATATGAAGAATTAATCAAGAAGATAAATAGATTAAGAGAAATATTAAGTAATGAAAGATTACTTATGAATGTTATAAAAGAAGAACTTCAAATAATCAAAGATAATTATGCTGATGAAAGAAGAACTGAAATAAGACATGCTGAAGGCGAAATAGATATGAAAGACCTTATAGAAAATGAGGAAGTTGCTATAACTCTTACTCACTTTGGTTATATCAAGAGAATGCCTATAGATACTTACAAGAGCCAAAACAGAGGCGGAAGAGGTATATCAGCACTTACAACTAGAGAAGAAGACTTTATAAAAGAATTAATAACTACTCATACTCATAGTAAATTATTATTCTTCACAAATAAAGGTAAGGTATACAGACTGAATGCTTATGAAATACCAGAAGGTAAGAGACAAGCAAAAGGTACAGCTATAGTTAATTTATTACAATTAGGTAGTGATGAAAAGATAGCTACTGTTATATCTTTAGATAGTGATAGTAACCAAGAATATTTATTACTTGCAACTAAAAACGGTATAGTTAAGAAAACTAAGCGTGAAGAGTTCAAGAACATAAATAAATCAGGATTAATAGCTATAGGTCTTAGAGAAGATGATGAGCTTATAGGTGTTAGAGCAACTGATGGTAATGAAGAAGTTATATTAGTTACAAAAGAAGGTATGTCTATAAGATTTGATGAAAATGACATAAGACATATGGGTAGAACAGCTATGGGTGTTAAAGGTATATCATTAAATCCTAATGACCAAGTTGTTGCTATGAACCTTTGTAGCGAAGGAAATGAATTATTAGTTGTTAGTGAAAATGGATTCGGTAAGAGAACTTCAATAGATGAATACAGAGCTCAAATAAGAGCTGGTAAAGGTATAAAGACTTACAATATAGCTGATAAGACAGGAGATATTGTAGGTGCTCAAATGGTCAGTGAAGATGATGATATGATGATAATAAACTCTGATGGTGTATTAATAAGATTAAGAGTAAATGAAATATCATTATTCGGAAGAGTAACTAGTGGAGTTAAGCTAATGAAGACTGATGATGAGGTTAACATAGTATCAATTGCAAAAATAAAGGCAGAAGAATAGAAAGAATAGGGTATACTTACCCTATTCTTTTACATAATTATGGATATAATAAATATTATACAGGTATGAAAGGAGAATGAAATTATGAGTAAAAGTAATAAAGGGAGATATTTTCTTGTAGGATCAATACTAGGATTTATACTAGGATTATTTTTAGCACCTAAGAAAGGTTCAGAATTAAGAAAAGAAGCTAAAGAAAAGATAGATGAAATAAAAGAGGACCCAAAAGCAGTTTTAGATGAAACTATAAATGGAGTTAAAGAAAAAATAAGCAATATAGTTGACTACAATGACTTTGATAATATAGATATAGTTGAAGAGGAAATAGTAATAAGCAAAACATTTGGTGATGAGGGAGATATTAAGTAATGAGCGCATGGGGATGGCAAATAGGGGCTATTTTAGTTGGAGCATCTGCACTAATTATAGCTGTATATTTAGGTAAAATGATAAATAGTACAACTAAATTAGTTGAAAAAGCTTATAAAATAGTTGATTACAATGAAAGACATATA
>JAFOOW010000150.1 GCA_017425305.1 Peptostreptococcaceae bacterium
ATATTTGCATCCTATATCAAAATGTCTAAGTGCAATCCCCATATCTATCTTACTAATACTTTCTTCTCCAACCTTTTTTCTATAAATATTTAATAAATTTCTATCACCATAAAATCTCCATGGTTGCGTGTCTTTATATGAAGGTGCTAATCTAACACACTCTATAGCTTTTAACCATTTTTCATCTATGTTTTTAGCTATTTCTTTTATAGATTTCCTATCTATTTTTTCTTCATTAGTTCTAAATAAATTTTCTTTTGATTCTGGGAATCCAAAAGCTATTAAAGCTATTGGTTCTTCTCCTTCTTCTAAATGAACAAAATCATTAATTGATTTTTTATCAAAACTCTCACCTATCCAACAACTTCCTAGTCCTAATTCTGTTAATCTTAAAACAATTTTTTCTCCTACAAATCCTACACTTTCTAAATGACCATCTATTTCTTCTGGAATTTCTGATGTTATTAAAACATAGTGTGGAGCTACTATTCTAGATTTCTTTTTTATTATGAACTTTAAGCTATCTCCCTTTAATATTGGATGTGCCTTTACATTTATGTCTTTATTTAATAAGTCTATATCTTCACATACCTTTTTAATTTCTTCAAACATGGCTATGCTAATTCTATTTTTTGAGTATTTTTTTATAGACTTCCTATAGAAAATAGCGTCATATAACTCCATCTAAATCCTCCTGCTTATTACAAATCTGATAAATAATATTATATCAAAATATGTACTCTCATACTATAAATAAAATATACCTATTTCTAGCAATAATCTTTTGTTTATTGATATTTTAGTTTTACTAAAATGATTAGTTTTTGCATATCTTGAAATAATATTATGTATGAGTACTTTTTATTTTATAAGTTATATAACTTATTTATATTTAAAAAAGTATTTTGAGTTTGATTTAAAGGAATGATATACTTAAACCAAATGTAATTGGTATTTTATTCCACTTAATAGAAAGGTGTGATTTTATGAATTTAGAAAAAAACTTAGAAAAATATGCTGAGTTAGCAGTTAAAGTAGGAGTTAATATACAACCTGGACAAACATTACTAGTTAGAACTCCAATAGAATGTGCACCATTTGTTAGAAAAGTTGTAAAAAAAGCTTATGACTTAGGTGCTAAAGAAGTACATATAGAATGGTCTGATGAAGAATGTTCTCTTATAAAATACTTAAATGCTCCTGAGGAAACTTTTAATGAATTCCCAAAATGGATTTCTGATCAATATGTTGATATAGCTAAAAATGGTGGAGCATTTTTAACTATATATGCTCAAAATCCAGATTTATTAAAAGATGTTGATCCTAAGAGAGTTGCAAATGCTCAAAAAGCTTCTGCTAAAGCTCTTCAAGAATGGAGATCTTATACTTTATCTGATAAGTCTAAGTGGAGTATAGTTTCTGTTCCTACAGTATCTTGGTCTAAGAAAGTATTCCCTGGCGTTTCTGAAGAAGAAGCAGTAGAAAAGATGTGGGAAGCAATTTTCAAGTGTACTAGAGTTGATCAAGAAGATCCAATAGAAGCTTGGAATAAACATAACAAAGATTTAAAAACTAGAATGAATTTCTTAAATGATAGTAAGTTTAAAAAATTATACTTTAAATCATCTAAAACAGATATAACTATGGAGTTACCAGAAGGTCATATATGGGCTAGTGGTGCTTCTAAAGACCCTAATGGTATAGACTTCAACCCTAATATACCAACTGAAGAAGTATTCACATTACCTCATAAGTTCGGTGTTAATGGTATAGTTGCAAGTACTAAACCTCTTGTTTATGGTGGAAATGTTATAAATAACTTTACATTAACATTTAAAGACGGTAAGATAGTAGACTTTACTGCTGAAGAGGGTTACGAAACTTTATCTAACTTAATATCTACTGATGAAGGATCTCATTATCTTGGAGAAGTTGCTTTAGTTCCATTTAAGTCACCTATATCAGATACAAATATAGTATTCTACAATACTTTATATGATGAAAATGCATCTTGTCACTTTGCTATAGGTACAGCTTATAAGAGTTGTATAGAGAATGGAGTTAATATACCTGAAGAAGAATTAGATAAGCATGGTATAAACTTCAGTATGACTCATGTTGACTTTATGATAGGTTCTTCAGATATGGATATAGTTGGAGAAACTGCTAATGGTGAAAAAGTTCAAATATTTAAAGATGGAAACTGGGCATTTTAATTAAACAAATAAAAAAGCTATAGTTTTAGATATAAATCTAAAGTCTATAGCTTTTTATATTAGTAGTATTTCTCTTCCGTCCAACTAATTTTATTTATGTTTTCTTTAACAAATTCATCGTTCATATCCGGGTGTATAGTATCTTCATGAGATATAGTTATAACAGACATCGCTTGTGCATACTTTACAGTATCAGTTAAACTAAGTCCATTTATATATCCATACCCTATACCAGATACAAATGAATCTCCTGCTCCTGTAACATTTACTACTGGAACATTATTAGCTTTTATTTTACCTTCTTCATTTCCATTGTTGTAGTATATTCCGTCTTCATCTAAGCTTATGAATACGTTCTTTATACCTAAATCAATAAAGTGCTTTCCAGCTCTTCTTAAATCTTCTTGACTATTTATTTCAAATCCACATAATATTTCAGCTTCATATCTATTAGGCTTTATAGTGTGGAAGTGTTTTATTAAGTGTTTTATATTTTTAGCTTTACAAGCAGATACTGGATCGAATATAAACTTTGTTTGACCTTCAAAATTTTTAAGTATATATTCTAATATCTCTGGCATATCTGAGTCTAAAAACATATATTCTGAATTTCTTATAATATCAGCTTTAGAGTCTATAAATTCTTTTGTAAACATATCAGCAATCTTCATATCAACTACTGCTGACTCTAACTCACCTTTTTCATTAAGTATAGCCATATATGTTGGTGTTCCATGACCTTCAACTATTAAAGAATCTTCCATATCATATTTCATAACTCTAGAGTGTTCTATAATTCTTTTTCCAGTTTCATCATCACCTAAAATTGAGATAAACTTAGTATTTACCCCTACTCTTGCCATATTTTCAGCTATATTTCTAGCTACTCCTCCAAAAGAAGTTCTTACTCTTCCTGGATTTGAGTCATTACATCTATAATTATTGTGAGTAAATCCGAAGATATCAAATACAGATACTCCTAAAACTAAAGCATATGGTTGTGTATTATTCGACATTTTGTTTTCGACCTCCCTAAGAATCACTTTCCTATTTTAACACAAGTATATCTCTTATTTCTAGCTAAAAAGCACATATTTTGACATTTTTCAATATTTTCTATAAGTTTTAAATTTATATAACACTAGATAACGTTTGCTTGTATTGGTATTTATAAGTATAGCTTTCCTTTGCATTGTTAATAAAATTTAAATTTGATATAATAATTATTTATTAAATAACCTATTTACCTAGGAGGTAGACATGAAAAAACTACTTAGCAAAACAAGACAAGCTATAAATGATTTTGATATGATACAAGATGGAGATAAAATTGCAGTTGGTTTATCTGGGGGTAAGGACAGCTTAGCA
>JAFOOW010000151.1 GCA_017425305.1 Peptostreptococcaceae bacterium
AGAATATATATCTAAGAATAATAATCTAAAATGTAAAACCTTATTTGCTACACACTATCATGAATTAACTAAACTAGAGGGTATTATTGAAGGCGTTAAAAACTATTCAGTTGCTGTTAAAGAGACAGATGAGCAAGTTATATTCTTAAGAAAGATAGTTGAAGGTGGAGCAGATCAATCTTATGGTATTGAAGTTGCTAAACTTGCCGGATTACCATTAGAGGTAATAGATAGAGCGAAACATATTTTAGCTAAACTAGAAGATGAAAAATCTATTGAAATAGATAAATTATTTAACAATTATACAAATACTGAAAAAGAACTTGAGTCTGCAGTTGCAAAAGAAGTTAAAAGTACAATTGTTGAGATAAAAGAAGAGGTTATAATTGAACCTGTTATCGAAGAAAAAGTTATTGAAGAAATTAAAACAGATAATACACCTATAAACATAAAAGAAAACACAGAAGTTCTACAAATGGATTTTACTATGCTTGAAAAAGAAGCTTTATTAACTAAAATTGCAGATATAGAGGTAATGACTATGACACCTTTAGATGCAATGAATATGTTATTTAAAATTGTTCAAGATGCTAAAAAATTAAAATAGGAGGTGCTCTATGAAAAGAATCAATTTATTAGATGAACATACATCTAATAAGATAGCTGCAGGGGAAGTTGTAGAGCGTCCTTCCTCTGTAGTTAAAGAGCTTGTAGAAAACTCTATAGATGCAGGCTCTAAAAATATTACTATTGAAATAGAAGAGGGTGGAATAGCTCTTATAAGAGTTATTGACGATGGTATAGGAGTGCATAATTTAGATATAGAAAAAGCCTTCTTACCACATGCAACTTCAAAAATAAAGACAGTTGAAGATATCTATTCTATAAGTACTTTAGGTTTTAGAGGAGAAGCTCTACCATCTATAGCTTCTGTATCTAAAGTAACTTTTAGAAGTAAGCCAGCAGAATGTGATTTTGGGAAAGAACTTGTTTTAGAAGCTGGAGAAAAAATATCCTTAACTGATATAGGCATGAATAATGGTTCTGTAATGGAGGTTAAGGATTTATTCTTCAATGTGCCTGCTAGAAGAAAATTCCTAAAATCAACTTCAAGAGAAGGTAGCTTAATAAATGATATTATTTTAAGAATAGCTCTATCAAATCCACATATATCTTTTAAGCTATTTAATAATGGAAAAAAAACTCTTCATACATATGGAGATGGTAATTTAAACAATGTAATCAGAACTATATATGGAAAAAATATATCAGAACATGTATTACCATTTGAATATGAGGATGAAACGTTAAAAATACATGGATACATTGGTAAAGAGCTAATTGCTAGAGGCTCTAGAAATAATGAAAGTATTTTTGTCAATAATAGATATATAAAAAATAAAACAATTGTGGCTGCAGTAGAAAATGCATTTAAATCATTCTCTACAGTTAATAAATTCCCTTTCTTTGTACTTTTTATAGATTTATCACCTGACTCTATAGATGTGAATATACATCCTACAAAAGCAGAAATTAAGTTTAAAGACGAAAGAATTATATATAAAAGAGTTTTTGATGCTGTTCATAGTGCTTTAAAAGAAGATATTTTTAACTCTTTTAAAGTTGATAATAAATTTGAAATTGAAGAGGTTGTAGAGGAGATTAAGCTAGATTTAGATTCTGAATCTAATACACCATCTATAAGCGAACCTGCTTCTTCTAATAAAATAGAGCCATCTATAAAAGATGTATACAATAAAGTTACTATATATGATGTAAAAAAAGAAGAGGACTTATATAATAAATTAAAACAGTTAAATAAGGATAAAAATATTAATAATTATAATTATAAACAGCCAGATAATAAAACTGCTTCTGAAGACTTAAATATAAGTAGTATAAAAGAAAATAGTAATCTAGAAACTACTTATAATACTAATAGTGATATTATTAAAAATACATCTTCATCAGATAATAACTCTATAGACATTAAATCCTCAGAAGAAAGTACACTAAAACACTCTGAACCTACACCTAAATTTCCTGACCTAAGAATTATAGGACAGTTCAGAAAAACTTATATTTTAGCTGAATACTTAGATACTCTATATATAATAGATCAACATGTTGCCCATGAGAAAATTCTATTTGAAAAGTATGTGAAGGATATTGAGAATAATGAAATTGTTGTGCAACGATTATTAATACCTTGCATAATAGATTTATCCTTAGATGATTTTGAGTGTTATAAAGAAAATATACATGTATTTGCAGACTCTGGCTTTGTTATAGAAGAGTTTGGAGGAAATACTATTGCACTAAAAGAAGTTCCTTATTTCTTAGGAAAATTAGATGCTAAAAACTTTTTATTAAGTATAATTGATAATTTAAAGAACTTAGGTAGTGGTAAAACAGTAGATGTTAAAGTTAATAAAATTGCTACAATGGCTTGTAAAGCAGCTGTTAAAGCAAATGATTATTTAACTCAAATAGAAATGGAAAAACTTATTTCTGATTTAAGATATTTAGATAATCCATTTAACTGCCCACATGGAAGACCTATAATTATCAAATTTACTGAATATGAATTAGAAAAAAGGTTTAGAAGAATAGTTTAGAAAGGTTTTAACAATGAAAAATAAAATATTAGTTTTAGCTGGACCTACAGCTGTAGGGAAAACAGCTTTATCTTTAGAATTAGCTAAGAGTCTAAATGGAGAGATAGTATCAACAGATTCTATGCAGATATATAAATATTTAGATATTGGTTCAGCCAAGATAATGCCTTCTGAAATGGAGGGAGTAAAGCATCATATGTTAGATGTGACTACTCCAGATAAACCATTTTCAGTGGTAGATTATAAAAATTTAGCACAACCAATAATAGATAATCTTTTATTAAATGATAAGCTTCCTATCTTAACTGGAGGTACAGGGCTTTATATAAATTCATTAACTTGTAACATGAACTTTACTGATGCTACAAATGATGAAAATTATAGAAAAGAATTGGAAGGGCTTGCAATAAAACATGGTGATAATTATATTCACGATATGTTAAAAAACATTGATCCAATTAGTTATAATTCAATTCATCCTAATAATAGAAAAAGAGTAATTAGGGCATTAGAAGTTTATAAAGTAACTAATAAACCTTTTAGTTCATTTAATGCAGGAGATGACTTCTATAAAACTAAATATGATGTACATTACTATGTATTAGATATGGATAGAGATAAACTTTATGAACGTATAAATAAAAGAGTAGATATTATGTTTGAAAAAGGTTTATTAGATGAATGTATTAAACTTAAGGAAAATGGATATAATTCTTCTATGCAGGCAATGCAGGGTATAGGCTATAAAGAAGTGCTTTTATATCTTGAAAATTCTATAACTTTAGAAGAGGCCATAGAAATGGTTAAACAAGGTTCTAGAAACTATGCTAAACGTCAATTAACTTGGTTTAGAAGAGATCCTAGGGCTAAGTTCTTAAATAAAGATATTTTATCTGATGAAGAAATTATTAAAATAATAACACAGGATTTAAAGAATTCTTAAGCCTATAAATATTATTTAAATAAGTTAGCCATGGAGGTAGTAGTATGAATAAACAAAGCAATAATATTCAAGATATCTTTTTAAATAACGCAAGAAAGAGTAATACATTAGTATCTGTTTATCTAGTTAATGGATTCCAATTAAGAGGTTTCGTTAAGGGATTCGATAACTTTACTGTTATTTTAGATTGTGAAGGAAAACAAATGCTTGTATATAAACATTCAATTACGACAATAACCCCATCAAGACATCTACCTTTCTCAGATAGTCAAAACTTTTAGGAACTGCATATAGCAGTTCCTTTTATCTAGCTTAACTTAAATTTATATATATAAGTATAAAAAACTTTATATTTAATTTATTATTATATATAATAATTATGAAATATAATAAAATGGAGGAACTTTAATGTTAAAAGAAACAGAAAAGTTAATGAAGGAATTCTACAATATAAAACCTCATGTATTTGAACTATATAAGAAGGCTTTAAGTGATGTAGAAGAACAATTTAAAATCTATGATGAAATAAGAGAATATAATCAATTAAAAGTACTTAATGCATTCCAAGAAGAAAGAATAAGCGATATGCATTTTACAAATTCATCAGGATATGGATATGATGATATAGGTAGAGATACTTTAGATAAAGTATATGCAAGAATATTTAATACTGAAAGTGCAATAGTTAGACCTCATTTTGTAAATGGTACTCATGCTATTGGATGTGCTTTAATGGGTAATTTAAGAACAGGAGATACAATGGTATGTATTACTGGCGCTCCTTATGATACTTTACATAACATAATCGGTATAAGTGGTAAAGAAAATATAGGATCTTTAAGAGAGTATGGCGTTAATTACAAACAAGTAGATTTAAAGAATGGTACTTTTGATACAGAAAAAATTCTTGAATTAATTAAAGAAGATTCTACAATTAAATTAATACATATTCAAAGAAGTACAGGATATGGATGGAGAAAATCATTTTTAGTTTCTGAAATAGGAGAAATAATTTCAAAAATAAAAGAAATAAGAGATGATATCTGCGTATTTGTAGATAACTGTTACGGAGAATTAATAGATACAATAGAACCTACAGATGTAGGAGCTGATTTAATTGCAGGTTCTCTTATAAAAAATCTAGGTGGAGGTATTGCTCCTACAGGTGGTTATATAGCTGGTAAAGCAAAATATGTAGAGCAAGCTGCATATAGACTTACAACTCCAGGTATAGGAGGGGAGTGTGGCTCTACATTTGGTGTTATGAGACAACTTTATCAAGGACTATTCCTTGCTCCTCATATAGTAATGGAAGCTTTAAAAGGTGCTATATTCTGTTCTAGAATAATGGAAATTGCAGGTTTTGAAGTTTTACCTAACTATACCGATAAAAGAAGTGATATAATTCAAGCTGTTAAGTTTAATGACAGAGAAAAATTAATAAAGTTCTGTAAGGGAATACAAAAAGGATCTCCAATAGATTCTTATGTTGAGTGTGAACCATGGGCAATGCCAGGATATAATGATGAAGTTATAATGGCCGCTGGTGCATTTATTCAAGGTTCATCTATAGAATTATCTGCAGATGCTCCAATAAGAGAGCCATATATAGCTTATTTACAAGGCGGATTAACATTTGATCATGCTAAAATAGGTATTTTAATTTCTTTAAATAATATATTGTAATAATAAAAACGAAGATAGTATAAATATCTTCGTTTTTTACATACTTATAATATATTTTTTTATTTGTGATAAACTATAATATCAAGCGTATTATTTTAAATTTATAGCTTAATTAGTTAAATTACAACTTGTATATTTATTTATGTTTTTCACAATCAGTACTGACTTTTAAATCTAAGTCCCAAGCTAATTGTCCTGTTAATTCTTCATTTAAACTACAATTTGATTTAGTAGTTTCTTTTATAATTAAATTATTTTTTATGTCTTTATCTATATTTTCTATTAACTCATTCTTTAAGTTAATATACTCTGATTTAACAGCTTCTTTGTTACATATATAATCATTAGTACTTACTTCATCAACAATAGTCCCATCACTATCTTTAATTAAGTAATCATAATTATTAGGAATAACATATAATCTTTTATATCCTTTTTCGTCTCCTTTAACAAAAAACTGTAGAATTACATTTAATAAATCATCAGAGGATAATATTGAATTAGCAAATGACAGAGCATATAGATATAAATTAAATCCTAAAT
>JAFOOW010000152.1 GCA_017425305.1 Peptostreptococcaceae bacterium
AGCAACCCTACGTATTACAATTTAACAGGATCTATAGAATATAAAAATGAAATAGGTGCATTAACTACAAGTTTTATGGAAATTAAACCAGGTGCTTTACATAAAGCTAATGGAGGATTCTTAATACTAAATGCAAAGGATGTATTATCTAGTCCATTTTCATGGGAATGTCTAAAGCGTTGTTTAAAAACAGGAAAGATAAGCATAGAATCGCTGAATAAACAATTAGGATATGTAGTTACCTCTACAATAAAACCAGAGCCAATAGATTTAGACGTAAAAGTTATATTAGTCGGAGATAACTATATATATAGTGTGTTATATAATTATGAAGAAGACTTTAGAAATCTATTTAAAATAATGGCAGATTTTGATGTAGAAATAAATAAAGATGATGAAAATATAAATAAGATAGTAAAGCTTATAGCTAATAAATGTGAAGAAAATAACCTAAAACATTTTACTAAAGAAGCTATAGAAAGAATAATTGAATATAGTACTAGATTAAGTGATAACCAAGAGAAATTAACTGCTAAGTTTAATAAAATAGTAGATATAATTTATGAAGCTGATGCTATAAGTAATGAAGATAATAAGTATATTACTAGAGAAGATGTTGAAAATGCAATACAACAAAAAATATATAGAAGTAATAAATATGAAGAAAAATTAAATGAAATGTTTGAAGAGGGAACTTTACTTATTGATATTGATGGTGAAAAAATTGGTCAAATAAATGGTCTTGCTGTTATGGGTACAGGAGAATATAGTTTTGGAAAACCATCAAAAATAACAGCCTCGACTTATAAGGGTAGAAGCGGAATTATAAATATAGAAAGAGAAATTAAACATAGTGGAAGTATACATGATAAGGGAGTATTAATTCTTACTGGGTATTTAGGAGAAAGATATGGTAAGGAAAAACCACTTTCTATTGCAACATCTATAACGTTTGAACAAAATTATTCTGGTGTAGATGGAGATAGTGCATCTAGTACAGAATTATATGCAATAATATCAAGTATTGCTAAAATACCTATAAAACAATATATAGCAGTAACTGGTTCTGTAAGTCAAAAAGGTGAAATACAACCTATAGGTGGTATAAATGAAAAAATAGAAGGCTTCTTTGATGTATGTAAGATAAAAGGGCTTAATGGAAAACAAGGTGTTATGATGCCTATACAAAATGTTAAGAACTTAATGTTAAAGGATGAAATAATAGAAGCTGTAAAAGAAAATAAATTTAATATATACGCAATTTCAAATATAGAAGAAGGTTTAGGAATATTAACGGGATTAGAAATTGATGAAATTGATAAACGAGTGAATGAACAATTAGAGATTTATAGAAAATCTGATAAAGAAGATGAAAAAAGTGATAAAAGTAAATAAGGATAGGGGATAGTATGTCCTCTATCCTTATTTGTTGAATCCAATATGAAGAATATATGTAATTTTTAAACTTAATATTTATATTTGGTAAAATATAGTATATTATTAATCTAATATAAAGTGATATTTATTTTTATAAAAGATGATTATAAGCTTGAGTAATAAAACAAGCTATAAGACATATAATAAATAGTAAATTATGTAAAAGGAGATGCATTTGATGATATCTAAAAAAAAGATGGCTATATATTCAATTGCTCTTATTATAATAACAGCTTTGGTAACATCTGTAGCTGTTGAGTATAAGTATGGTGAATATAAAAAGTTAGCTATTCTTGAAAAATCTATAGAAAATGATTTTTATAAAAAGGTTGATAAAGAAGAACTAATAAATGGAGCATTAAAAGGTATGTTTGAGGCTACAGGAGATCAATACTCTCAATATTATACAAAATCAGAGTTTGAAAAGTTAATGGAACAAACATCTGGAACATTTGTAGGTATAGGTGTAGTAATAAGTCCTGTAGAAGATGAAAATTTAATAACTGTAGTAGCACCTATGGAAGGTTCTCCAGCAGAGAAAAGCGGTATAAAGTCAGGTGATAAGATATTAAAAGTAAATGGAGAAGATGTATCTTCAAAACAAATGGATAAAGCATTAACTCTTATAAAGGGAAAAGAAGGAACTACAGTAAATATAACTATAAAAAGAAACAATCAAGTACTAGACTTTGATGTAAAAAGAGAGAAAATAATAAATAAGACAATAGAATATAAAGTTATAGATGATAATATTGGTTATATAAAGATGTATTCTTTTGATGAACATACATATAAAGATTTTACTAAGGCTTTAGATAAACTAGAAGCTAAGAATATAAAAGGTTTAGTTATAGATTTAAGAGATAACCCAGGTGGATTATTAAATATATGTGAGGATATTGCAGATGAGATATTAGATCAAGATCAGGTTATAGTATCGGTTAAAAATAATAAAGAAAAATCTAAAGAATATGTATCGGATAATAAAAAGCAACTAGATTTACCAATAGCATTACTTATAAATTCAGGAAGTGCATCTGCATCAGAGATACTTACAGGAGCTATAGTTGATAATGGAAAGGGTATAGCTGTAGGAACTACTACATTTGGTAAAGGATTAGTTCAAACTGTTAGACAGATGAGAGATGGAACAGGATTCAAACTTACAACTGCTCAATATTATACTCCAAGTGGAGCATATATAAATGGAAAGGGTATAAAGCCAACTATTGAGGAAAAAGATGAGGCTAAACAACTAGATGTAGCTGTAGATTGGATAAAAAAAGAAATAAATAAAAAATAGAGTTTTAATTTTAAAAGAGTATCTAGTAGATGAATATCTATTTAGATACTCTTTTTGTTTTTGTTAGATTATTTCTATGTAATATGAAGTTGAAAATGTTGAACTAGGTGCAAGCTTATTTATAGCAAACTTAGATTTATAATCTTTACTTGTATTTATACTATCAGCGATACCATACCATGGCTCTATACAGATAAATGGAGCAATTGAGTTATTATCTTTGTAATAAGGAGACCATATGCCTACAAGAGGAAAGTCTTTAAATGAAACTTTAACCTTAGAATTATTTTTTCTAGAACATATAGAAATAGATTCTACATTGTCGTAAATAAGTGCATCATTTACAAATAACTCAGGTTTAATATCTAATTTATTAATGCTACTTGATGGTATTATTTTAGATACAAATGGTCCATCTAGTAAGTATTGATTTACATTGCCACATAACTCTAAATCTAAGTAATAGTCAGAATATGTTTCATCAGGGTTAAATGGAATATTAAAGGCAGGATGAGCACCTATAGAAAAATACATATCACAGTCATTAGTATTTTTAACAAACCAATCAATCTTAATTGAAGAAGCTAAAAGTGTATATTTTATAGTTAGTTCAAAAGAGTAAGGGTATAGATTTTTACTTTCTTCACTATCAACTAGAGTATAAGTTAATGAATTAGAATCTGAAGCTACTAATTCAAAATTCATATCTCTAGCAAAGCCATGTTGATTCATTTTGTAGAAAGAATTATCTATAATAGTTTCATTATCCTTAAGTCTACCTACTATTGGGAATAAAATTGGAGAATGTCTACCCCAGTATTTAGAATCACCATTCCATAAATATTCTGTATTATCTTTCTTTGAAAATATTCTGCACAATTCAGCTCCAATATCTTTAACCTGAATAATTAAATTATTATTTTCTAATAATTGCATATAAACACTCCTATCTTAGAATATAGTACTATTATTTAATGATTTATAATTTAATTATATAGTATATTGAAATATTTTAATAAAAATTTTAAAAAAGTGTTGACGATAAATAAAATAGATGGTAAAGTATTACTTGTCCAAGAGAAAAGGATATAAGAACTTTGAAAATTAAACAGTAGGTTAATTATAAAACATAATTCTTTAAAGAATTAAACAAACAACCAAGCCAGATATTCAGATAATGATAGCTGAGCGATGGACAACTTTTGAGCATCGGGACATGAACATTTGTGAATGGACGATGGCGATTCAA
>JAFOOW010000153.1 GCA_017425305.1 Peptostreptococcaceae bacterium
CAAATTCATTAAATGGTTTTTATAAAGCTATATCAGATATATCATTAACAGAGTATGAGTTTGATATTAATTATAATACTATAGATAATAGTAATAACAATAAAGTACAACTTATATTTTATCCTTATATTGATAAAATAGACTTAAAAAGATATAATAATATTATTCTTTATGATTATTTATATAATAAAGAAGAATATTTACATATATATAAATATATTGACAAAGAATGTGATATTATAAAATATTATGATAAAAATGATTTGTTATATATAAATAGAATTATTGAAAATGCTATTCCGGATAGAGAAGAATTTATAAAAATTTATAGAATTATGCTAAAAAATTCTGAGTTGTATGTAAACTTGACAGAGATAAAATCAGCTTTAGGTATACGACCTTTAAAATTGTTTACAATACTAAATGTTTTTAAAGATTTATCATTAATAGATTTTTACATAGATGATAATTCTAATGTTTTAAAGATTAAAATCATGCCAAAACCAGATAGTAAGCTTGACCTAAATTCTAGTAAAGTACTACAGAGTTTCTACAAACTTAGAGATAAATATATAGAAAGCTATTAGGAGGATTCACATGAATTTAAAAGATACAATAAGAGATATAAAAGACTTTCCAAAACCAGGTATAGACTTTAAGGACATAACGACTTTACTAAACAACGGAGAAGCTTTTAAGTATGCAGTAGATTCAATAATAGAAGACTTAAAAGATAAGAATGTAGATATAATAGTTGGGCCAGAAGCAAGAGGATTCTTAATGGGTACTCCAGTTGCTTACGGAATGGGTATCGGATTTGTCCCAGTTAGAAAGCCAGGGAAATTACCAGGAGAAACTGAAAAGTTTGAATATGGTTTAGAGTACGGAACTGATACATTAGAAATACATAAGGATGCTATAAAGCCAGGACAAAGAGTAGCTATAGTTGATGACCTATTAGCAACAGGTGGTACAATGGAAGCTGCTGCTAAGCTAATAGAAAAAATAGGTGGGGAAGTTGTTTCAATGCAATTCTTAATAGAATTAGAAGAATTAAAGGGAAAAGATAAACTATCTAACTATCACATCAACTCACTTATAAAATACTAATAAATTTCAATAGTTGGTCAAAAACCAACTATTTTCATATATATTAAAATTTATACTATAAATAGGTGGTAATATGCAGGACAAGGAATTACAAGAACTGATAGATAAAATTAGAGAATATGCTCCTAATAGTGATATTGAATTAGTAGAAAAAGCATATTATTATGGGAAAAAAGCACATGATGGTCAATTAAGAAAGTCTGGTGAACCCTATTTCATACATCCAATAGCTGTAGCTAATATACTTGCTGAAATGGAATTAGACTTCCAAACCATTGCAGCAGGTTTATTGCATGACGTAGTTGAAGACACAGAATACACATATGAAGATATAAAAAATGAATTTGGGCAAGAAGTAGCAGATTTAGTTGATGGAGTTACAAAACTAGGTCAAATAAAATATCAATCAAAAGAAGAAACTCAAGCCGAAAACCTAAGAAAAATGTTTTTAGCAATGTCTAAAGATATAAGAGTTATACTTATAAAGTTAGCGGATAGATTGCACAATATGAGAACTTTAAAGTTTATGCCTCCAGAAAAAGCAAAATCAAAAGCAACGGAAACTTTAGAAATTTATGGTGGTATAGCTAATAGATTAGGAATATATAAAATAAAGTGGGAACTAGAAGATATAGCACTTAGATATATAGATGCAGATGGATATTATGACTTAGTAGATAAAGTAGCTAAAAAAAGAAGTCAAAGAGAAGCCTATATACATGGAATAGTGGATATTTTAAGAGAAAAGTTCCAAGATGTAAATATTAAATGTGATGTTACAGGAAGACCTAAACACTTCTATAGTATTTATAGAAAAATGAAAAATAAGAATAAAGACTTTGAAGAAATATATGACTTAATGGCAGTTAGAATAATTGTTGATTCAGTAAAAGATTGCTATGCTGTTTTAGGAATGGTACACACTTTATGGAAACCAATACCAGGAAGATTCAAAGATTATATAGCTATGCCTAAGCCAAATATGTATCAATCTTTACATACTATTGTTGTTGGACCTGATGGTGAACCTGTAGAAATTCAAATAAGAACTAAAGAAATGCACAATATTGCAGAATATGGTATTGCTGCACATTGGAAGTATAAAGAAGGAAAAAGTACTTCAAAGCAAAGTAAGACAGAAGAAAAGTTACAATGGCTAAGACAGATGCTAGAATGGGAAAAAGATTTGAAAGACCCTCAAGAGTTTATGGATGCATTAAAAGATGATTTATTTAATAGTCAAGTGTATGTATTTACTCCGAAGGGAGACGTTATAGAACTTCCTGCAGGGTCGACACCGATAGATTTTGCATATAGAGTTCATACGAATATAGGAAATAAATGTGTAGGGGCAAAAATAAATGGTAGAATAGTACCACTAGATTACAAATTACAAAATGGGAATATAGCAGAAATTCTGACGTCTTCAAATTCTCATGGACCAAGTAGAGATTGGGTTAACATGGTTCAAACTCCTAATGCTAAATCTAAAATTAGACAATGGTTTAAAAAGGAGAGAAGAGAAGAAAATATAGAAAGAGGAACTGCTATATTAGAAAAGGAATTTAAGAGATATGGAATTCCTATGAAAGACCCAGTATGTGAAAAACAAATGATTCAACTTGCTAAAAAGTTTAATCAACCAAGCGTAGAAGATTTAATAGCTACAATTGGTTATGGTGGTATAATGTCATCGCAAATAGTTCCTAAGATAAGAGACGTATATGGAAAAGAACTAGCTAAGAAAAATGCTGAAAATAAATCAATTGAAGATATAAATAAGCAAAATATAGCTAAACAAGAAAATAAGAAAAAAAGAAGAAAAATGTTACCTCAAGGAATAACTGTAGAGGGTATAGATAATATACTAGTTAGATTTGCAAAATGTTGTAATCCTATACCTGGAGATGAAATTATTGGATATATAACAAAAGGTAGAGGAGTAGCAGTTCATAGAAAAGATTGCCCTAATTCTAATCTTGAAAATGAATATTTCAAAAACAGAATAGTTAATGTTTCTTGGGAAACTTCAAAAGTAGCATCATTTGAAGCTGAAATTCAGATTGTTACAGAAGATAGAAGAGGTATAATCAATGATATAACTCATACTGTTGCAGTTGAAAAAATCTCTTTAAATGGTATAAATGCAAGAAAGAGCAAAGACAATATTGTGAATGTAAATCTACTAGTAGAAGTTAACAGCATAGAACAATTAAACTTATTAATGAAAAAAATAAAGTCAGTACCAGGGGTTGAAGATATATATAGAGTAATAAACTAAGGAGGAGCAAATGAGAGCAGTAGTTCAAAGAGTTGCATCATCTAGAGTGAGTGTAGATGAACATATTACGGGAGAAATAGAGAGAGGATTACTAGTTTTATTAGGTGTAACACATGAGGATAGTAGTGAAGATGTAGATTACTTACTAGAAAAAATAGTAAATCTAAGAATATTTGAAGATGAAAATGAAAAAATGAATTTATCATTAAAAGATATAAATGGAGAACTTTTAGTGGTATCTCAATTTACTTTATATGGTGACTGCAGAAAAGGAAGAAGACCTAACTTTACTAATGCAGCCAAGCCAGATTTAGCTAATGAACTATACGAAGAATTTATAGAAAAAGCATCTAAGCAAAATATAAAGGTGGGAACTGGTAAGTTTGGAGCTAATATGA
>JAFOOW010000154.1 GCA_017425305.1 Peptostreptococcaceae bacterium
AAATATATTAATGAAAAATTGTGAAATAGCAGAAGAAAAGCAGATACCTATATGTCAGGATACAGGAATGGCCGTATTTTTTGTAAGCATAGGTCAAGATGTACATATAGAAGGAATGAATATAACTGATGCTATTAATGAAGGAGTAAGACAAGGATATTTAGAAGGATACTTAAGAAAGTCTGTAGTTTATCCAATAGATAGAATTAATACTAAAGACAATACTCCAGCAATAATACACTATGATATTGTTGAAGGGGATAGTATAACTATTGAGTTTGCACCAAAAGGATTTGGTAGTGAAAATATGAGTAAATTAAAAATGCTAAAGCCATCTGATGGAGTAAATGGAATAAAGCAATTTATAATAGAAACAGTAAAAGAAGCAGGACCGAATCCATGTCCACCGATAGTTGTAGGTGTTGGTATAGGTGGTACTATTGAAAAATGTGCTCAAATTGCAAAGAAATCATTACTTAGAGAATTAGGAAATCATAATGAAGATGAAACTATAAAGCAATTAGAGATAGACATATTAAAAGATATAAATAATTTAGGGATAGGACCTCAAGGGCTAGGAGGAAATACTACTGCATTAGCTGTTAATATAGAAGCTTTTCCAACACATATAGCAGGATTACCAGTAGTAGTAAATATAAATTGTCATGCATCAAGACATAAAAAAGTAAAAATATAAGGGGAATAATATGAAAAGGATAACTCTTCCAATAGATAATAAAACAGTTGAGTCACTAGAGTGTGGTGAAATGATTAGTTTAAGTGGTATTATTTATACAGCTAGAGACGCAGCACATCAACGACTAATAAACTGTATAAATAATAATGAAGAATTACCATTTGATTTACAAGGTCAAGCTATATATTATGTGGGACCGACACCTAATAAAGAAGGTGAGGTTATAGGTTCTGCAGGACCAACAACTAGTTATAGAATGGACGATTTGACAGAACCTTTATTAGATAGAGGAATTAAACTTATGATAGGTAAGGGTAAAAGAAATCAAGTTGTTATAGATTCTATGAAGAAGAATACATGTGCATATTTAGCTGCTATAGGTGGAGCAGGTGCATATATATCTAATTCAATAAAAAAATCAGAAGTTATAGCCTATAGTGAATTAGGCACAGAGGCTATAAGAAGATTAGAAGTAGAAAATTTACAAGTTATAGTTGCTATTGATTGTAGAGGAAATAATATCTATGAAATAGGAAGCTTAGCTTGTGCAAATAGTAATTAAGTGACTGAAATGAAAAGAGGTTTAAGTAATATGACTAAAGATTATTCTAAGTTAGCATTAGAAATACATGAACAAAACAAAGGTAAAATAACAGTACAAAGTAAGGTTAAAGTTGAAAATAAAGATGATTTATCTATAGCTTATACTCCAGGAGTAGCGGCTCCTTGTGTAGAGATATCTAAAGATGAAGATTTAGTATATAAATATACTTCAAAAGGTAATATGGTAGCTGTAGTAAGTGATGGAACAGCTGTACTAGGATTAGGTGATATAGGTGCAAGTGCTTCTATACCTGTTATGGAAGGTAAAGCTATATTATTTAAAGACTTTGCAGATGTAGATGCATTTCCTATATGTTTAAAAACAAAAGAAGTTGATGAAATAGTAAATACAGTAAAATTATTAGAACCTGTATTTGGAGGAATAAATTTAGAAGATATAAGTGCTCCAAGATGTTTTGAAATAGAAAATAAACTAAAAGAAGAATTAAATATACCTGTATTCCATGATGACCAACATGGTACTGCTATAGTTGTAGCAGCAGCTATAATAAATTCATTAAAGTTAATAGATAAGAAAATAGAAGAATTAGAAGTTGTTTTAAATGGTCCAGGAGCAGCTGGAATAGCAATAACAAAAATTCTATTAAGTATGGGTGTAAAAAATGTAGTTCTATGTGGTTTAAATGGAGCTTTAGAAGAAAGTATGGAAGATTTAAACTGGGCTCAAAAAGAAATGTTAGAAGTTACAAATATACATAATGAAAAGGGATTACTTGCTGATGTTATAAAAAATAAAGATGTGTTTATAGGAGTATCTGGACCTAATTGTGTAACTAAGGAAATGGTAGCTTCAATGGCAGATAAAGCTATAATATTAGCTATGGCTAATCCTACTCCAGAAATTATGCCTGATTTAGCAAAAGAAGCTGGAGCATATATAGTAGGAACAGGAAGAAGTGATTTCCCTAATCAAGTAAATAATGTATTAGCATTCCCAGGAATTTTTAGAGGAGCATTAGATGTAAGAGCTAAAGAAATTAATGAAGAAATGAAAATAGCAGCAGCTCATGCAATAGCAAATTCTATAAAAGAAGAAGACTTAAATACAGAAAATATATTACCAAAGGCATTTGATAGAAGTGTTGCAATAAATGTGGCAGAAGCAGTTAAAGAAGCTGCTAGAAGAACTAATGTAGCAAGAATATAATATATAAATAAAAAGCTAATGTTTAATTAAACATTAGCTTTTTTAATTGAATTTATAAAAGTAATTATATTAAACGAGTTCCTTCAGAATCTTGTTCTATTAATCCTTTTTTCATAAGTATACCTAAAGCACGCTTAAAGTTTTTCTTACTACAGTTAAACATAGAAGCTATATCAGCAGGGTCAGACTTATCATTGTAAGGCATAAATCCTCTTGAAGCATTATTTAAATGATTTAGTATTTTAACTTCTAATTCATTTAATTCTTCCTCTCTACCTTGTCTAGGAGTAAGACCTAACTTGCCATCTTCATATATTTTTATAACCTTTAAATTAAGTTTATCTCCAACCTTTAAGTTAGTGAAGTATTCATTATGAAGAATAACACCTTCGTACTTGTTATCTACACAAACCATTGCACTTTGGTTAGTTTGGAATCCATAAACTACACCAGTAACTGTATCACCAACAGAATAATTAGAATCAGTAGTTAAATATTCTTCTATTCTAGTAGTAGCAGCGATTCTATCACTCTTATCTAAATATATGTAGAATAAATATTTGTTACCAACAGATATATCGTAATGCTTAGCACTGAAAGGAACTAATATATCTTTTTCTAATCCTATATTTATGAAATAACCTATCTTAGTAGCATCAACTACTTCAAAGTAACCTATCTCACCTACCTTAGCTAAAGGAGGATTTAAAGTAGCAGCTAATTTATCTTTAGAATCTTTATAAACAAATACATTTACCTCATCACCAGGAATTAAAACCTCGTAATTAGTAAATTTTCTATGCATAAATACGTCATCTCCACCTTTACCATCTAAGAAGAATCCGAATTCAACTTTTCTTGCTATTGTTAACTTATTAAAGTCACCTATCTTAACCAATATAAAAACACCTCTTTATTAAAAATTTAAAACTTTTATACTCTATAATACCATAATTATATACAAGATATAAACTATTTATAGTATAAGTGAATTTTTATAAATAAATACATCAATAATGTTGAAGTAGAATATAAACAATACTATAATTGGTATATACCAAAATTGGTATATACCATATCAAAAAGAGTGGTGAAATAATGAAATTAGTAAATAAAAATAGTGAAGTTCCACTACATGTACAATTGATGACAATAATAAAAGATATGATAAAATCAGGAGAGCTAAAATCAGGAGATAGTATAATTCCAGAAAGAGAACTATGTGAAATTCAAAATATAAGTAGAATGACAGTAAATAAAGCTATAGTTAACTTAGTTAATGAAGGTTTCTTATATAGAGTGCAAGGGAAAGGTACTTTTGTATCTGCTACAAAAACTAGAAATAAATTTTCTAGTATGAAAGGTTTTACAGAAGTTATGAAAGAGAAGGGAATTCATATAAAGACTGATATATTATATTTTGATGAAGATCAATATGATGAATATATAAGAGCTGAATTAAATATAAAAGACACTGATGAAACAATCTATAAAATAGAAAGATTAAGATACATAGAAGATGAGCCTTTTGGTATAGAGTTAAGTTATATACCAAAACATATGTGTAATGACTTAGAGAAAGAACTAGACAATAATAAGTCACTATATTCTATATTAAGTGATAAATATGGTTATAAAATGAAAAAAGCTGAACAGATAATAGAACCTATAATGTTATCCAAGGAAGAAGCTAAACTTCTTAAACAAAAAGGAGGTACATTAGCACTAAAATTAAAAAGAACATCCTATATAGAAGATGGAACACCTATTGAGTATACAATATCTATATTTAGAAGTGATAAGTATCAATATGAAATAGTACTAAATGGATAGGAGAATAAATATGAAAGCAATAATAAATGGTAAGTTAATATTAAAAAATGAAATTTTAGAAAATAAGATAATAGTATTTGATGAAAAAATAATAGATATAACAAATGAAATACCTGAAAACTGTGAAGTTATAGATGTTAAAGGAAAATATGTTTCACCAGGATTAATAGATATACACATACACGGTAATATGGGGAAAGATACCATGGAAGGAACTGATGAGGCTATAGATACTATAGCTAAGTCTATTATGAGACATGGAGTAACTTCATTTTTACCTACTACAATGACTATGGATGAAGAAAGTATATATAGAGCTTTAGATTCTATAAAAAGAGGTATGAATAGAGATGTAAAAGGAGCTCAAGTTATAGGAGCTCATTTAGAAGGACCATTTTTAAATAAGATATATAAAGGTGCACAAAATGGCAGTTACATAGTTAATCCTAGCTATGAATTTATAAAAAAATATGATGATGTTATAAAAATAATAACATATGCTCCAGAGGAAGACATAGATTTTAAGTTTACTAAAGATATAAAAAGAAATACAGATATAGTTTTATCAATAGGGCATAGTGCATCTACATTTACAGAAGCTAGAGAAGCTATAACTCAAGGTGCTAGTAATATAACACATACATTTAATGGAATGACTGGACTAAACCACAGAGATCCAGGTGTAGTAGGAGCAGCTTTAACTACAGATGTTTATTGTGAAATAATATCTGATACAATACACATAACTAAAGACTTATTCCAATTTATACTAGATAGCAAAGGAAAAGAAAGAGTCGTATTAATAACAGACTCTATGGAAGCTGGGGGGCTAGAAGATGGAAGATATAGTTTAGGTGGTCAGGCAGTTATAGTTAAAGATGGGGCAGCAAGATTAGAAAGTGGCTCTTTAGCAGGAAGTGTTTTAAGTTTAAATAAAATGTTAAAGAATTTCTATGAAAATACTAATTTAAATATAAATGAAGCTATACATTTAGCATCTTTAAATCCAGCGAAATCTATAAATATAGATCAAAATAAGGGAAGTTTAGAAATAGGAAAAGATGCAGATATAGCTATATTTGATAATAACTTTGATTGCTATATGACTATAGTAAATGGAGAAATAGTATTTAAACAAATGTAAAACAGAGGGTGGAGGTATAGAGATGAGAATATTAGTATGTAAGAACTATGAGGAAATGAGTAAAAAAGCAGCTCAAATGATTTTAAGTCAAATAACTTTAAAGCCTAATGCAGTATTAGGATTAGCTACAGGTAGTACACCAGTAGGAATGTATAAAAACTTAGTAGATATGTATAATCATGGAATAATAGATTTTTCAGAAGTAACAACATTTAACTTAGATGAATATTATCAGTTACCAAGAACTAACGACCAAAGTTATTATTACTTTATGCATGAAAATTTATTTAATCATATAAATATTAGACCTCAAAATATCCATATACCAAATGGGATGACAAGTGATATAGAATTTGAATGTGAAAAATACGATACAGATATAAAAACTTCTGGTGGAATAGATATACAGGTACTGGGAATAGGTCATAATGCACATATAGGATTTAATGAACCTACAATAAGTTTTGAAAAAGGAACTCATTTAGTTGATTTAAAAGAATCTACTATAGAAGCTAATGCAAGGTTTTTTGATTCTATAGACAAGGTTCCTAAAAAAGCTTTAACTATGGGTACAGGATCTATATTTAAAGCTAAGAAAATAATGTTATTAGCATCAGGGGAAGGTAAAGCAGAAGCTATATATAATACTGTACATGGAAAGGTAACTCCAGAGGTTCCCGCTTCTATATTACAGTTTCATAATGATATAGTGTTAATATTAGATGAAGCGGCAGCAAGTAAATT
Source organism: Peptostreptococcaceae bacterium (assembly GCA_017425305.1). Lineage (GTDB taxonomy): Bacteria > Bacillota > Clostridia > Peptostreptococcales > Peptostreptococcaceae > Paraclostridium. The sequence goes on from JAFOOW010000154.1 coordinate 6,190, forward strand.
GAATAAAGAAGATTATAAATTAGCATAATATAAGGGCTCACTTAATAAGTGAGCTCTTATATTATGCATAAAAATAAAAAATATAAATAAACAACAATAAGTTAGGCATACTAAACTTTGTGAATATTAATATAAACAAAGTATTTAATAAAAATCAATAAAATGAGTAAAATACTAGGGTTTATTAGAATAGCTATAAATATAAAAAATTTCTAAAAAGTATTGAAATAAAATGTTGAATTTTATATAATATCATATGTTGTTTAGAAATTTTAAACACAAGGTTTAGTAACATTGAATGTGATTAGGAGGTGTAACATGGATATAGGTGAAAAGATAAAAAGACTTAGAATAGAAAAGCAATTAACTCAAGAAGAATTGGCTAATAGATGTGAACTTTCAAAAGGATTTATATCTCAATTAGAAAACAATTTAACCTCACCATCCATAGCAACACTTATAGATATATTAGAGATATTAGGAACTAATTTAAAAGAATTCTTTAATGATATGGACAATGAAAGAGTTTGTTTTACTAAAGAAGATATGTTTGAAACAGAAGATGAAGAGTTAAAATATAATTTTAAGTGGTTAGTTCCAAATTCTCAAAAAAATGAGATGGAGCCAGTAATAATAACTTTATACCCAGGTGGGCAATATAAAGAAGAGAAGCCTCATGAAGGTGAAGAATTTGGATATGTATTATCAGGTTCTATATATTTACATATTGGAGAATCTAAAAATAAGGTTAAAAAAGGTGAGAGTTTTTACTTTAAGCCAAGAGCTAACCATTATATATCAAATGCTGGAAAAACAGAAGCGAAAGTAATATGGGTGAGTACGCCACCATCATTTTAGAAAGAAGAGGTGATTTAATTTGTTAGATAACATAATCGAACTTAGAAATTTATCTAAAACATATGAAGATAATAAAGTTCTAGATAACTTAAGTCTAGATATAAAAAGAAATGAGTTTTTAACATTATTAGGGCCGAGTGGATGTGGAAAAACTACAACTTTAAAGATTATAGCAGGATTTGAATATGCTGATGAAGGTAATGTTCTATTCGAAGAAAAAGATATAACTGATTTACCACCAAATGAAAGACAAATAAATACAGTATTCCAGAAATATGCATTATTCCCACATATGAATATATATGAGAATATAGCTTTTGGATTAAAAATAAAAAAATTACCTAAAGATGAAATAGATAGAAAAGTAAAAGAAATGTTAAAGCTAGTTGCACTTGAAGGGTTTGAAAAAAGAAGAGTAGAGTCTTTAAGTGGAGGGCAACAACAAAGGGTTGCTATAGCAAGAGCATTAGTTAATGAACCAAAGGTATTATTACTAGATGAGCCTTTAGGAGCATTAGACTTAAAACTAAGAAAAGAAATGCAAACAGAATTAAAGAAGATACAAAAGAAATTAGGAATAACATTTATATTTGTAACTCATGACCAAGAAGAAGCTCTTACTATGTCTGATAAGATAATAGTAATGAATAAAGGTAAGATACAACAAATGGGAACTCCACAAGATATATACAATGAACCAGAAAATTCATTTGTAGCAAAATTCATAGGTGAAAGTAATATATTTGACGGAGTAATGTTGGAAGACTTTAAGGTTAAATTCTGTGACAGAGTATTTGATTGTGTTGATAAGGGATTTGACAATAACGAAGAAGTTGAAATAGTTATAAGACCAGAAGACGTAAAAATGGTTAATATAGAAAACGGAATGTTAAAAGGAAAAGTTACATCAGTAGTATTTAAGGGAGTACACTACGAAATAGAAGTTAAAGAAAATGATAGAGTATGGATAATACATAGTACTCAAAATGCACAAGTAGGTAGTGAGCTAGGACTAGATATATACCCAGAAGATATTCATATAATGAGAAAAGTGAGAGATTAATTATGAAAAAACATAAATCATTTCTTGCCTATCCATATGTATTATGGAGTGCATTATTTATAGTAATACCTTTAATATTAGTTTTCTTCTTCAGTTTTACAGTTGAAGTTGATAACAAGATGGTATTTTCTTTACAAAACTATGAAAGATTAATAAATCCAATATATGTAAAGGTATTTATAAGATCAATAATATTAGCAGGTGGGTCAACTATAATATGTTTATTAGTAGGCTATCCTGTTGCTTATATAATATCTAAAGCTCATGTGAGTAAGAGAAATACTTTAATACTACTATTTATACTTCCTATGTGGATGAACTTCCTTTTAAGAACATATGCTTGGGTTGCAATATTAGGAAAGAACGGAATAATAAATTCCTTCTTAGGATTATTTGGTATAGAACCTATAGGACTTTTATACACTAACTTTGCAATATTACTTGGAATGGTATACAACTTCTTACCATTCATGGTTTTACCTATATATACTTCATTATCTAAAATGGATAATGACTTAATAAATGCAGCAAAAGACTTAGGAGCTAATAACTTCCAAGTATTTACTAAGGTTATATTCCCATTAAGTATGCCTGGAGTTGTTTCTGGTATAACAATGGTATTTATGCCTGCTGTAACTACATTTGCAATATCAAGATTATTAGGTGGAGGTAAATTTATGTTACTTGGAGACCTAATAGAACAACAATTTACAGTTGTTGGTGATTGGAACTTTGGTTCTGCTATTTCGATATTTATGATGATAGTAATATTACTATCAATGGCAGTAATGTCTAGATTTGAAGATGAATCAGATAAGGAAGGCGGTGGGTTATTATTTTAAAGAAGTTAACATCAAATATATATTTAACGCTAGTATTCCTATTTTTATACGCACCAATAATGGCACTAGCAGTATTTTCATTTAACGACTCTAAATCAATGGCTCACTGGGGCGGATTTACATTTAAATGGTATAAGCAACTTATTCATAATCAAAGTATAATGAGTGCCTTATATTACACATTAGTAGTAGCTATAATATCTTCTGTAGTAGCAACTATAGTAGGTACTATAAGTGCTATAGGGATACACAAAATGAGTGGTAGAAATAGAAAGTTAATATTAAATATAAACTATTTACCAGTATTAAACCCTGATATAGTTACAGCTGTAGCTTTAATGAGTTTATTTGCATTTGTAAAATTAGAGTTCGGATTTTTAACAATGCTTTTATCTCATATAATGTTTAGTATACCTTATGTTATACTATCAGTACTACCTAAGATAAAACAGTTACCTTCTAATATAGAAGAAGCAGCACTAGATTTAGGAGCTACACCTATTTATGCACTAAGAAAGGTAATATTACCACAAATAAAACCAGGTATAATATCAGGTTTCCTAATGGCATTTACTATGTCTATAGATGACTTTATAATAAGTTTCTTCAACACAGGTAATGGTGTAAGCAACCTTTCTATAGAAATATATGGTATGGCTAGAAGAGGTATAAAACCAGAAATAAATGCATTATCTACTATAATGTTTACCGTTGTTTTAATACTACTTCTTATATCAAATAAAAAACAATCTATAGTAAGAGGTGATAAATAATATGAAATTAAGAAAAATATCAGTATTAATTACTATAGGTGCAATCATAAGTACATTACTTACTGGTTGTGGTGGAACAGATCCTAAAACTGTTCTAAACGTATATAATGTCGGAGATTATATAGACGAGGATCTTATAAAAGTTTTTGAAGAGAAAACTGGGATTGATGTTCAATATGAAACATATGATACAAATGAAATGATGTACCAAAAAGTTAAAAGTGGAAGTACTAACTATGACTTAGTATTTCCTTCAGACTACATGGTAGAAAAAATGAAAAATGAAGGTTTACTTCAAAAAATAGATTTTAACAATATACCTAACATGAAGTATATTGATAAAGGATTTTTAAATCCAATATATGATAGAACTAATGAATATAGTGTTCCATATATGTGGGGAACTTTTGGAATTCTTTACAATAAGAAAATGGTTAAAGATACTGTAGATAGCTGGGATATATTATGGAACCCTAAATATAAAGGAAACATAATGATGTTTGACTCAGTTAGAGATAGTATGGGAATAGCACTAAAAAAACTTGGATATAGTATGAATACAACTAATCCAAAAGAAATTAATGAAGCTATGAAAGAACTTATTAAGCAAAAAGATTTAGTATTAGCTTATGTAAATGATGAAGGTAAAGATAGATTATTAGGTGAAGAAGTTGCTATGGGTATAACATACTCAGGAGATGCTGTAAACCTAATCAAACAAAACCCTAATTTGGCATATGCAATACCAAAAGAAGGAACTAATAAGTGGGTAGATGCTATGGCTATACCCAAAACAGCTCAAAATAAAAAAGAAGCTGAGATGTTTATAAACTTCTTATTAGATCCAGAAATAGCTAAAATTAATACAGAATATATAGGATACTCTACTCCTAACACAGGTGCACTTGAATTACTAGATAAAGATATAACTAATGATCCAGTAGCATACCCAAGTAAAGCTGTATTAGATAAAACTGAAACATTCATAGACTTAGGCAAAGACTTAAGACTATATGATGAAGCTTGGATACAAATAAAATCAAAATAAATTAAAAATAAGACTTTTTAAAAGTCTTATTTTTTTATTATAAAAAGATGAAAGTTATATAAGGAAAATATATTGAATAAATTTATATAAAGTAATTGTAAGTGGGGGTATAGATGAGAAGAAGAAAAAAGATAAAACACTTAGGAAGAAAAAGAAAGTTAAGTAAAAAAACTAAAAGAAAGATATATGATGTAATAAAAGTTATAATTTTTATTGCTGTAGTTTTATTAGTAAGCAGAGTAGGAACAAGTATGAAATCTTTATATAAAGAAAGTGATGTAGAAAAATCTAAAGTAGAATATTATGTAGATATAGCAGATGAAATTAGTAAAGGTAAAGCTCAAGTAAATTGGCAGGAGTTATTAGCTATAGATTTAGTAAAATATAAAGGCGATTTATCTAATATAAGAAAAATAGATGTAATTAATATAGGAAAAAGGTTTATAGAAAAAAATAAAGAAAGTTATACTGGATATTCTATAAAACCTATAGATGAAGTGCTTAAGGAATTGAATTTTAATAAAAATCAGCAATTACAAGTACATAAGGAATTAAATGAATTAAAATATATATCTATATCAGGAATAGATTTAAGTAAGAATAGTAAGTATGGAAAATTTATAGATAATCTATCAAAGCAAGCTATATTAAACTATAGGGAATATGTAATATTACCATCTATAACTGTAGGTCAAGCTATCTTAGAATCTGGTTGGGGAGAGTCGCAGTTAACACAAAAATCTAATAACTTATTTGGGATAAAAGCAGATAATAGATGGAATGGAAAATCAGTTAATATACAAACTGGAGAAAATTACAATGAAACAGTTGTAGCTAGCTTTAGAGCATACAGTTCTATTGAAGATTCTATAAAAGACCATTGTGAGTTTTTAAATATAAATAGTAGATATACAGAAAATGGAGTATTTGAGTCTAAAGATTATAAAGAACAAGCACAAGCTTTAGAAGATGCAGGTTATAGCACAAAAGAAAATGAAAAAGGTGAAAAAATATATGCTGATATATTGATAGATGTGATAAAAAAATATAATCTACAATTATTAGATCATAAGGCTCAATTAAATGATAATTAAAATTAAACCAATAAATAAGACTTATATATTTAAAGATTATATAGGTCTTATTTTTTATATAAATGTTTTAATTTAGAAAAAATAGAAAAATATTTTAAAAAAGTATTGACGATAGAAAATATAAATGATATAGTTATAAATGTCCTTAAGAAAAGGATATAAGAACTTTGAAAATTAAACAGTAGGTTAATTATAAAATATAATTCTTTCAAGAATTAAACAAACAACCAAGCCAGATATTCAGATAATGATAGCTGAGCGATGGACAACTTTTGAGCATCGGGACATGAGCATTTGTGAATGGACGATGGC
>JAFOOW010000012.1 GCA_017425305.1 Peptostreptococcaceae bacterium
ATAAAAGAATTAGAAGAAAAAGGATATGCATATGCAGTAAATGGAGAAGTATACTTTGATACTCAAAAGTTTGAAGGATATGGTAAGTTATCTAAGCAAAACCAAGAAGACTTAGAAGCTGGTTCAAGAATAGAAGTTAATACTCAAAAGAAACATCCAATGGATTTCGTTTTATGGAAGCCTAGAAAAGAAGGAGAACCAGGATGGGAAAGTCCATGGAGTGTAGGTAGACCAGGATGGCATATAGAATGTTCTGTTATGGCTAAGAGATATTTAGGAGATACTATAGATATACATGCAGGTGGTCAAGATTTAACATTCCCACACCATGAAAACGAAATAGCTCAAAGTGAAGCTAGAAGTGGTAAGCCATTTGCTAACTACTGGGTTCACAATGGATATATAAACATCAACAATGAAAAAATGAGTAAGTCAAAAGGTAACTTCTTTACAGTAAGAGATATATCTGATAAGTATGACTTAGAAGTTGTAAGATTCTTCATGTTATCTGCTCATTATAGAAATCCAGTTAACTTTAGTGATGAAATGTTAATGCAATCTAAAGCAGGTCTTGAGAGATTATATAACACTAAAGAAAAATTAGAGTTTACTTTAGAAAACTTAACTGAAAAATCTATAAAAGAAAATGAAGCTGAGTTTGTTAAAGAATTAAACTCTTATAGAGAAAAGTTTATAGCTGCTATGGATGATGATATAAACACAGCTGATGCTATAAGTGTTATATTTGAATTAGCTAGATTTATAAATACTAATGTTGATGAAAAATCATCTGTAGAATTTGCAAAAGCATGTTTAGATGAATTTAATGAATTAACTAATGTATTAAATATAGTTAATAAGGAAAAAGAAGAATCTGTAGATGCAGAAATAGAAAAATTAATACAAGATAGAGCTAATGCTAAGAAAGAAAAGAACTTTGCATTAGCAGATGAAATAAGAAACAAACTATTAGATATGGGTATTGTATTAGAAGATACTAGACAAGGAACTAAGTGGAAAAGGGTGTAATAATGGATAACGTAAATTTAGCAACAGTATCACCTTTAGTATTAGCTTACTTAGGAGATACCGTATATGAGTCATATATAAGAGAATATCTTATAACTCAAAATGTAAATAAAAAGGTTAATGATCTTCATAAAACAGCTATTAAGTATGTTAAGGCTAAGGCACAAGCAACTATAATACATGAGTTAGAAGAGCAATTAACTGAAGAAGAGCATAGAGTATATAAAAGAGGACGTAATCAGAAATCTCATACATCTGCTAAAAATGCAGATATAATAGATTATAAACACGCCACAGGTTTTGAAGCTTTAATTGGATACTTATACTTAAACAATGAACATGATAGACTAAAAGAAATAGTTAAATTAGGAATAGAAATAACTGAAAGAAATATGTAATTCAAAAGCATATTTAAGATATTTAAATTATCTTGAATATGCTTTTATTATTATTAAAAAGTAAACTCATAGAAGTAAAATTGAGGTATAATAGAATAATAATGCAAATAGTGGATATATCATTTAAAAAACATTATAATAAATTAATAAAATTTGGAAAAAATTAAAAAGAAGTTTAAATATTTATAGGCGGTGACGTAATTTGGCAAGTATAGAAGGAAGAAATCCTGTAATAGAAGCAATAAAAAACGGAAGAGAAATAGATAAAATAATGATAGCTAATGGGGCTAAAGAAGGTTCTATAAAGAAAGTTATAGCTATGGCTAAAGAAAAAAATATAGTTATACAATATGTAGATAAAAACAAATTAGATGAAATAAGTACTAGTCACTCACATCAAGGAGTTATAGCTCAAGTTAGTGAGTACAAGTATTATGAATTAGATGAACTTATCCAAAATGCTAAAGATAAAGGAGAAGATCCATTCTTTATAATATTAGATGAAATAACAGATCCTCATAATTTAGGGTCAATAATAAGAACTGCTGATGCAGTAGGAGCTCATGGGGTAATAATACCTAAGAGAAGATCAGTACATATAACGCCAGTTGTTGCAAAAGCATCTGCAGGAGCTGTAGAATATGTTCCGGTATGTAAGGTTACTAATATAGTAAATACTATAAAAACTTTAAAAGAACATGGACTATGGATTGCAGCTGCAGATATGGATGGACAAACATTCTATGAACAAAATCTAACAGGACCTATAGGATTAGTTATAGGAAGTGAAGGATTTGGTATATCTAGGCTAGTTAAGCAAAACTGTGACTTTACAGTTAAAATGCCTATGATAGGAAATGTTACATCATTAAATGCATCTGTAGCTGGAAGTATATTACTTTATGAAATATTCAAGCAAAGAATGGGTGTAAAGTAGATAATGAAAAGAAAGATAAATCATTATCTTATTATTGATGGATATAATATTATAAATGCATGGGATGATTTAAAACAAATTGCACAAAATGATTTGGATGGCGCGAGAGAAAAGTTAATAGATACTATTATAGACTATGCAGAGTTTTCAGGGCAAAAAGCTATAATAGTTTTTGATGCTTATAATGTTAAAAACTCTTTAGAAAAAGTAGAAAATAGAAAATATATAACAGTAGTTTATACAAAAGAACATCAAACGGCAGATAGTTATATTGAAAAATTTATAACTTCATTATCAAAATATGATGTAGTAAAAGTAGCAACAAATGACTATGCAGAACAACAAATTGTTCTAGGTAAAGGTGCTAGTAGAATATCTTCTAGAGAGTTAAAGATGGATTTGGAAGAAGCTAAGAATAAAATAAGAAAAAAACAATCTAATACTGGTGGAAAAATACAGCGAAATTGGTTGGAAGATAGATTAGATAAGGAAACTTTGTCGAAACTTGAGAACATTCGTAGAAACCGTTGAAAATACTAATTTTTTTAACTTATAATATAGCTATGAAATCAAAAGGTGGGGGAGATTTAGATGGCTATAGCTAAAGAGAAGGGTATAGAGTTTGTAAGTGTTGCTCAACAAGATGAGTATGAAATGGTATTAAAAGCCAGTAATGGGGATATAATAGCACTAGAACATATAATTAACAAATATAAGAATTTTGTAAAAGCAAAGGCAAAATCATATTTTTTGGTAGGTGCAGATAAAGAAGATATAATACAAGAAGGTATGATAGGTCTGTATAAGGCAATAAGAGATTTTGATGGAAGTAAAACTAATTCATTCAAATGCTTTGCCGAAATATGTATAACAAGACAAATAATAACAGCAATAAAAACTGCTACAAGACAAAAACACATACCTCTTAATTCTTATGTTTCTTTAAACAAACCTATATATGATGAGGAATCAGATAGAACTTTAATGGATATAATAGCAGCTAGTATAATAACTGATCCAGAAGAATTAATTATAAGTAAAGAAGAGCTTAAAAATATAGAATCTAAAATGAATGAAATACTAAGCAAACTAGAATTACAAGTTTTAGAATTATACTTAAATGGAAAATCTTATCAATACATAGCGGATATAATTGGTAGAGATGTAAAATCTATTGATAATGCTCTTCAAAGAGTAAAGAGAAAAATGGAAAAATATCTTGAAAACCGAAATAATTAATAGTAAAATACTTAGCATAAGCTTAATGTAAGCATTAACAAATATAAAACAAAGGGAGGAATTCAAAATGGCTAAAGCTAAATTTGAAAGAAATAAGCCGCACGTTAATATAGGAACAATAGGACACGTTGACCACGGTAAAACTACATTAACAGCTGCAATAACAAAAACATTACATGAGAGATATCAATTAGGAGAAGCTGTAGACTTCGCTAACATAGATAAAGCTCCAGAAGAAAGA
>JAFOOW010000155.1 GCA_017425305.1 Peptostreptococcaceae bacterium
ACATCCTCATATATACTTCTATCTTGGATATTGTTTAATCCGTTAGCATCTATCTCTTTTTGTTGCTTAAATCTTTGAGCTAAGAAATATAATTGTAAGTGGAACCCCCAACTATTCTGATCACTATAAAAATCTTCTAGGTAAGGGTTTCCATCAACTTTTTCATAATGAGATTCAAATCCTAATTTATCAGCTACTAATCTAGTTAATGTAGATTTACCTGCCCCAACATTACCTGCAACAGTAATGAATAAATCTCTATTCAATGGCTTATTGCATTGATTAATTAACTTAAACATATCAACTACCTCCTGATGCTTTTAATAGCATTTTCTACTTTATTTATTATAAACTGTCTATCATCTTCGTTATTTAAGAAGTCTAATTTAGAGTTATCTATTTCTAATATAATAGGCTCTTTACCCATGAAATTGTGTTTTATAGATAAAGGATTGAAATAATATTTATACTCTGTGCTTAACTCATCTATATAGTTTCTATCCATTTGTCTTTCAAAACTTCTATCTCTCATAGCTATTCTTTTCATAAGTACATCTGTTTCAGAATTAAGATATATTATTATATCAGGCTGAGGTAAATCATTAATAAATATGTTGTACATTTGCTTATATTTATAAAATTGCATTTTATCTAGAGTTATCCCTGCAAAAATAAGATTTTTTATTATATGATAATCACTAACAACACCCTTTGATTGACTTAACTCATTTTTTTCAATATCTTCAAGTTGTTTAATTCTATTGAAAAGGAAAAATGCTTCTGTTTGAAGTGCATACTCTTTTATATCAGTGTAAAACTTCGATAAAAATGGATTCTCCTCAACTATTTCCCTAAGCAATACATAATTGAAATGGTCATTTAAAATATTAGCTAGAGTTGTCTTACCTACACCGATAGGACCTTCTATAGCAATAAAAACTCCTCTGTTATTCATATAATCACCTTCTAAAAATAATGTCTTATGTATTTTAGCAAAAAACTTTTTTTAAATCTACTCTAGACATTTTAGGCTAAATTTGTATTATACATAAATAGATAATTTAATTTTGTAGAAATAGGGTAAAATTAGTGTATAAATAAATTTGAAGGGAGCATTTACATAATGAATGTCTATGAAAAAAATAATGTGGTTATATTAGAAGGAGTAGCAGATTTTGATCCTAAGCATATATTTGAATGTGGGCAATGTTTTAGATGGATGGCAGAAGAAGATGGTTCATATACAGGAGTAGCTAAAGGTAAAGTTATAAATGTATCTAGAGAAAATGATACAGTTTATATAAAAAATTCTAGCTTAAAGGATTTCAATGATATATGGAAAGACTATTTTGATTTAAATACAGATTATACAAAAATAAAAAATATATTAAAAAATATGGATGAACATTTAGAAAAAGCGACAGAATTTGGATGGGGTATAAGAATACTAAGACAAGACCCTTGGGAAATGATAATTTCATTTATAATATCATCTAATAATAGAATACCTATGATACAAAGAGCTATAGGTAATTTATCAAGACAGTATGGAACATATATAGGTCAATATAATGGAGTTGATTATTATGATTTTCCTACTCCAGAACAATTAAACAAAGCATCAATAGAAGATATAAGAGCTTGTTCTACTGGATTTAGAGATAAATATATAAAATCAACAACAGAGGCTGTTATAAATAATAATGATGATGTATATAAATATAATAGTTTAAGTACCGAAGAATGTAGAAAAGAATTAATGAAATTTAATGGAATAGGACCTAAAGTATGTGACTGTATAGCTTTATTTGGAATGCAAAAGTATGACACTTTTCCAGTTGATGTTTGGGTAAAAAGAGTTATGCAAGAATTTTATGTAGATGATGATATGAGTTTACCTAAAATGAGAACATATGCTATAGATAAGTTTGGTGATTTATCAGGATTTGCTCAACAATACTTATTCTACTATGCTCGTGAATTAGGCATAGGAAGATAAGCCTAAGGAGGGTATATGGGAACTTTAGATATATTAGTTCTAAGCTATCTAGTAATATCCTATCTAGCTGGAATAGTATTATCTATAAATATAATACTTGAAAATAGAGATCCTACTAAAACAATGGCATGGCTATTGATATTTATTGTACTACCTGGAGTAGGATTAATAATATATTGTTTTTTAGGAAGAAATATAAGAAAACGAAAATTATTTCATACACAGAAGCTAGCTAGTGATATAAAAGAAAACAACTTGTTTAAAAATATGGAATCAATAGAGGAGTTAGTTGAGTTAGAACAAATATCTATAAAAAATAATAAGCTTTTAGATGATAGAAACTATGAAGAAATAAAGAAAAAAGTTGTAAGTTTACTATTAAACACAGGTAAATTTCCATTTACAAGTAATAATGATGTAAAAATTTTTATAGATGGGAATGAAAAGTTTGAAAGCTTATTGAAGGATATAGAGAATGCAAAGGAACATATACATTTAGAATATTTTATAATAAAAAATAGTGATATAGGAATAAAGATAAAAGATTTACTTATAAAGAAAGCTAAATCAGGGGTAAAAGTAAAAATTTTATATGATGATGTAGGTTGTTGGAGATTTTGGTTTCATAGAAAATTTTTTAATGATATGAAAAAAGTAGGAATACAAATAAGTGCTTTTTTGCCAGCAACTTTTCCTTTTATAGGAGGAAAATTAAATTATAGAAATCATAGAAAAATAGTTATAATAGACGGTCATATAGGATATACAGGTGGAATAAATATAGGCGATGAATATATGGGTAAAAATAAAAAATTTGGATATTGGAGAGATACCCATATTAGAATAGAAGGTAGTTCTGTATATATGTTACAAATGGTATTCTTAACAGATTGGTATTATACTACTAAAAAAGCTGAATTTGAGCCAAAGTATTTTCCTAAACTAGAGCATAAAGGTAATAGTATGATACAAGTAGTTGCAACAGGTCCTGATAGTGACTGGGAAGCTATTCACTATGCTTATTTTTCAGCTATATGTAATGCTAAAGAAAGAGTATATATAGAAACGCCATACTTTATACCAGATGAAGGATTATTGAGGGCTTTAAAAAGTGCAGCCTTAAGTGGAGTAGATGTACGTATTATATTCCCAAGTATAGCTGACCACAAAATAGTTCATCAAGCTTCATATTCATATTTTGATGACATATTAAAGTCTGGAGGTAAGGTTTATTTATATAATAAAGGATTTATACACTCAAAGCTTATTATTATAGATGATAAAATAGCTTCAACTGGATCTGCAAATATGGATTTAAGAAGCTTTATGTTGAATTTTGAAATTAATGCATTTATATATGATAAAGATATAATAAATAAAATATCTGATGATTTCTTTGAAGACTTAAAGAATAGTAAAGAAGTAGATTTAGAAGTTTTTCAAAATAGGCCTTTTATAAAAAAGTGGGCTGAATCGGTTGCTAGGCTATTCTCACCTATATTATAAAAATATATGCGAGGATTTTATAATACGTCGATATTAGTAAAAAATCCTCGCATTAAAATATATTAAGAAGATTCAAATATATTGAAAAAATAAGGGAATTAATATATCATATTAATTATTAGCAATCAAATAAAGAGAGTGACAATATAAATATAATTATATATTTAGGAGGTAAAATAGATGAAAATAAGACCATTAGCTGATAGAGTAGTTATAAAAATAGTTGAAGCAGAAGAAAAAACTGCAAGTGGTATAGTTTTACCAGGAACAGCTAAAGAACAACCTCAAATGGCTGAAGTTGTAGAAGTTGGACCAGGTGGAATAGTAGATGGAAAAGAAGTTAATATGGAATTAAAAGTAGGAGATAAAGTTATATATTCTAAGTACGCAGGCACAGAAGTTAAACTAGAAGGTAAAGAATACATAATATTAAGACAAAATGAAATATTAGCGGTAGTTGAATAATACTAAGGGAGGGATTTTAACATGGCTAAGGAAATAAAGTTTGCAGAAGATACAAGAAGAGCTTTAGAAGCTGGTGTAAATAAATTAGCAGATACAGTAAAGGTGACATTAGGACCAAAAGGAAGAAATGTTATATTAGATAAAAAATTTGGAGCACCACTTATAACTAATGATGGTGTTACTATAGCAAAAGAAATAGAATTAGAAGATAGATTTGAAAATATGGGGGCTCAATTAGTTAAAGAAGTTGCAACTAAAACTAATGATGTAGCAGGAGATGGAACTACTACAGCAACAGTTCTTGCTCAAGCTATAATAAGAGAAGGTTTAAAGAATGTAACTGCTGGAGCTAACCCTGTTTTATTAAGAAAAGGTATACAAAAAGCAGTAGAAGTAGCTGTTGAAGAGTTAAAGAGTCAATCTAGAACTATAGAAACTAAAGAATCTATATCTCAAGTTGCATCAATATCAGCAGGAGATGAAGAAGTTGGTAAGTTAATAGCAGAAGCTATGGAAATAGTAGGTAAAGATGGAGTTATAACAGTTGAAGAATCTAAGACAATGCATACTGAATTAGATGCTGTTGAAGGTATGCAATTCGATAGAGGATTTGTATCTGCATACATGGTGACAGATGTAGATAAAATGGAAGCTGTTTTAAATGATCCATATATATTAATAACTGATAGAAAGATATCTAATATACAAGATATACTTCCAGTATTAGAGCAAATAGTTCAACAAGGTAAGAAATTATTAATAGTAGCTGAAGATGTAGAAGGTGAAGCTTTATCTACATTAGTAGTTAATAAATTAAGAGGAACATTTGAAGTTGTAGCAGTTAAAGCTCCAGGATTTGGAGATAGAAGAAAAGCTATGCTTGAAGACATAGCAACACTTACAGGTGGTGTAGTTATATCTGAAGAATTAGGATATGACTTAAAAGAAGCTAACTTATCTATGCTAGGTAGAGCTGGTTCTGTTAAAGTAACTAAAGATAACACTACTATAGTTGATGGAAATGGAGATAAGGTAGCTATAGAAAATAGAGTAAATCAAATTAAACATCAAGTAGAAGAAACAACTTCTGAATTTGATAAAGAAAAGTTAATGGAAAGATTGGCTAAATTAGCTGGTGGAGTAGCTGTAATAAAAGTTGGAGCTGCTACTGAAGTTGAAATGAAAGAAAAGAAATTAAGAATAGAAGATGCTTTAAATGCTACTAGAGCAGCTGTTGAAGAAGGTATAGTTGCTGGTGGAGGTACTGCATTAGTAAGTGTAATACCATCACTAGATAAATTAGTAGAAGAGCTTGAAGGAGAAATCCAAATAGGAGCTAAAATAATAAGAAAAGCTTTAGAAGAGCCATTAAGACAAATAGCTATAAATGCAGGTCTTGAAGGGGCTGTTATAATACAAAGAGTTATGAGTGAAGATCCAGAAATAGGATTTGACGCTCTTAATGAAAAATATGTAAATATGATTGAAACAGGTATAGTTGACCCAACAAAGGTTACTAGAAGTGCATTACAAAATGCGGCATCTATAGCAGGTGTATTCTTAACAACAGAAGCAGCTGTTGCAGACCTTCCAGAAAGTGAACCAATACCAGGAATGGGTGGCGGAATGCCTCCAATGATGTAATATAAAAAGGCTATTTTTATAATAGCCTTTTTAATTTTGTATAGAATATATAGTTAAAATATGAGCAAAATATTTTAGTAGTATCAATACTATAAATCTTAGTGTTTATATTTTAATGGAGGTATCCTATGAGTAAATTCGTTGAAAATTTAAAAGAAGATATAAAAGGTATGGAAGCTCATCATCAACAAAAAAAAGAAGAAAGACATGAAAAACATGAAGAGCATAAATTTGCAAGAGAATTAAAGCATCAAATGAAGCATGAAGAACACTTAAAAAATAAGCAAGGAAGAAAAGTTAATCATGAACTAAAAAAAGAAGAAAGACATGAAAGACATGAAGAAAAAGAGTTTAAAAAAGAACTGAAGCATCAAATGAAACATGAACAATAGTATATAAATAAAAAGGTAGTTTTATTATTTGATAGAACTACCTTTTTATTTATATATAAAATTTAATATGTTAAAATTATTATAAATAAATAGCAAAAGAGGTATTTTATGAATATAAGAGAATTATTAGAAAATGTTAAAAATAACACTATAGATATAGATGGGGCTTTAGATAAATTAAAAAATCTACCCTATGAAGATATAGGATATGCCAACATAGATCATCATAGACAATTAAGAAATGGATACCCAGAAGTTATTTACTGCGAAGGAAAAAGTGATGAACATATATTAGGTATTATAAAAACCATGAATGATAAAGGTTCAAATATATTAGGAACTAGATGTAGAAAAGAAACTTATGAAAAATTAAAAGAGATATATCCTAATGTAAAGTATGAAGAATTATCTAAAATATTAATGATACAAAATCATGAAATAGAAAGCTTAGGCAAAGGGAAAATAGTTGTAGTTACAGGTGGAACATCAGATATACCTGTTGCAGATGAAGTTTATTATACAGCTAAATTTTTAGGAAATGATGTAGATAGATTATATGATGTTGGCGTTGCAGGAATACATAGATTATTAAATAAAAAAGATATACTTAACTCAGCTAGAGTGATTGTAGCAGTTGCAGGTATGGAAGGAGCACTACCAAGTGTTGTAGGGGGACTTGTAGAAGTACCAGTTATAGCTGTACCTACATCAGTAGGATATGGGGCTAATTTTGGTGGGCTTTCGGCATTATTAACTATGTTAAATAGTTGTGCATCTGGAATATCTGTTGTTAATATAGATAATGGATTTGGAGCAGGATATTTAGCTTCAATGATAAATAAATTAAAATAAAATTTAACGTATATGAGGAGTAAATAATGGAAGAAAGAATACTTTATATAGATATAGTAAATGGAATATCGGGAGATATGACTATAGCTACATTATTAGATTTAGGTATAGAACAAGAACTATTCTTAGAAGAAATTAAAAAAATAGGCTTAGATGGGGAATTTGAAATTGAAATTAATAAAAAGAATGAAAGTGGAATAATTGGTACTACAGTTAATGTAATAACAAAAGAAACTCATGCACATAGACACTTATCAGATATATTTGATATTATTGATAAATCTACTTTATCCGATAAAGTAAAAGACATGTCAAAAAGAATATTTACTACAATAGGGGAAGCTGAAGCTAAGGTACATGGAACTACTATAGATAAAATCCATTTCCATGAAGTTGGAGCAATAGATTCCATAGTTGATATTGTAGGATGTTCTATATTAATAGATTATCTAAATGTAGATAAAATATATGCAAAAACAGTACCAGTAGGCTCAGGGTTTGTTAAATGTGATCATGGAGTTATGCCAGTTCCAGCACCAGCAACTATAGAAATATTAAAAGGAGTTCCAGTTAAATTTAATACTGTAACAGGAGAATGTACTACTCCCACAGGAGCAGCTATAGTAAAAACTTTATGTGATGACTTTATAGATATATTAGAGTTTGAAGTAGAAAAAATTGGTTATGGCATTGGACATAAGAAATTTGAAATACCTAATATGTTGAGAGGAATAATTGGTGTAAAAAAAAAGAAGATATAGTATTTGAAATTAATGCGAATATAGATGATATGTCTTCAGAAATTTACTCTTACCTATATGATAAACTTTTAGACTTAGGGGCCTTAGATGTATATACTGAAAATATATATATGAAAAAAAATAGACCTGCAATAAAGCTATCCGTACTATGTAATGAGTCTAAACTAAATGATATTATTAAATATATAATGATTGAAACTAGTACATTTGGAGTACGATATAATAAATATAATAGAGAAATTCTCTTTAGAAAATTTGAAAAGTTTACATGTGAGTATGGTGATATAACTTTAAAATTAGGTTTTTATAAAGGAGAATTAATAAAAATTACTCCAGAATATGAAGAATGTAAGAGGATTGCGAAAGAATTAAATTTACCATTAATCAAAGTATATGAAAATATAAATTATTTGATAAAAAATAAATTTATAAAGAGTTATTGACATGTACAAAAATTTTTGGTAAATTAATAAACAACTTATACATTATGTATACAAAAACGAAAAAATATCACTCATATATACTCAGAGATATGGTCTGAGAGTTTCTACCGGAATACCGAAAATATTCTGACTATGAGTGAAATTATTATAACAAAACTCTATGAGATAAAGTAAATTTATAGGCTGATAAAAAGATCCCTATAAGTTAGCTATAAAAATAATGAGTTTTGAGAACCTGTATAGTAATTTCACTTATATAGAAATTACTATACAGGTTTTTTTTATTAAAAATAAATACGAATATTATAGAAATAAATTTTATAAATATTCATATTATTAAAACTTAGGGGGAGATAAAAAATGGCAAAAATATTAAAAGAAGGGTTAACATTTGATGATGTACTGTTAGTTCCTCGAAAATCACAAGTTTTACCTAAAGATGTTAATATTCAAACTTATTTAACAAAAGATATAAAATTAAACATACCTTTAATGAGTGCTGGAATGGATACAGTAACTGAATCAAAGATGGCTATATCAATGGCTAGACAAGGGGGTATAGGAATAATTCATAAGAATATGACTATAGAAGAACAAGCATTAGAGGTTGATAAAGTAAAAAGAAGTGAAAGTGGAGTTATTGTAGACCCATTCTATTTATCAAAAGAACATACAATTAAAGATGCTGATGATATAATGGCTAGATATAAAATATCAGGGGTACCAATAGTAGACAATGACAATAAACTTATAGGAATAATAACTAACAGAGATATAAAATTTGAGGATGACCTTAATAAGAAAATAGATGAAGTGATGACTAAGGAAAATCTTGTTACAGCAAGAGAAGGGATAGATTTAGTTGAAGCTCAAGCTATATTAAAACAACATAAAATAGAAAAACTACCTATAGTAGATGAAGAAGGTCATTTAAAAGGATTAATAACTATAAAAGATATAGAAAAGAAAATTCAATACCCTAATTCCGCAAAAGATTCTAGGGGAAGATTACTTTGTGGAGCAGCGCTTGGAATAAGTGCAGACCTTATGGATAGAGTAGATGCATTAGTAAAAGCTAATGTAGACGTTGTAGTTTTAGATAGTGCACATGGTCACTCACAAGGTGTTATAGATGCACTTAAAAAAGTAAAACTAGCATATCCAGAATTACAGGTTATAGCTGGAAATGTTGCAACACCAGAAGCTACTGAAGATTTAATAAAAGCAGGAGCAGATTGTGTAAAGGTAGGAATAGGACCTGGTTCTATATGTACAACAAGAGTAGTTGCAGGTATAGGAGTTCCTCAAGTTACAGCAGTTATGGACTGTGCAGAAGTTGGTCATAAATATGGAGTACCGGTTATAGCAGATGGTGGAATAAAATATTCTGGGGATATAGTAAAAGCTATAGCAGCAGGTGCATCAGTATGTATGATGGGTTCAATGTTTGCAGGAACAGAAGAAAGTCCAGGAGAAATCGTTTTATATAGGGGTAGATCTTATAAAACTTATAGAGGGATGGGTTCAATAGGAGCTATGGAAAAAGGATCTAAAGATAGATATTTTCAAAATGATGCAAAAAAGCTAGTTCCAGAAGGTGTTGAAGGAATGGTTGCATATAAAGGAAAAGCAGAAGATATAGTATATCAAATGATAGGTGGCTTAAAATCTGGAATGGGGTACTGTGGATCAGCGACAATAAAAGATTTAATGGATAATGCACAATTTATAAAAATAACAGCTGCATCTTTAAAGGAAAGTCATCCTCATGATATAACAATAACAAAAGAAGCACCTAATTATAGTACACAAGGGGAGGTTTAAAAATGAAAAGACAACATGAAATAGTTTTAGTAATAGATTTTGGTGGGCAATATAATCAATTAATAGCAAGAAGAGTTAGAGAAAATAACGTATACTGTGAAATACTTCCACACACTGTAAGTATAGATACTATAAAAGCTAAAAATCCAAAGGGGATAATATTTACTGGAGGACCAAATAGTGCATACTTAGAAAATTCACCTAGAATATCTAAGGAGATATTTGAAATAGGAGTTCCTATATTAGGAATATGCTATGGTCATCAGATAATGTCAATGGTATTAGGGGGTAATGTTAGAAAAGGAAGTACTAGTGAAAAAGAGTACGGAAAAACTACTATAACATACAATGAATCAAAATTATTCGAAGGAATAACTACAAATACAGTATGGATGAGTCATACAGATTTAGTAGATGCTATGCCAGAAGGATTTGAAGCAATAGCTTATACAAAAGATTGTCCAATTGGAGCTATGCAAAATGCTGAGAAAAAACTATATGGAGTACAATTCCATCCAGAAGTTGAACATTGCTTAGAAGGAGATAAAGTATTAAGAAACTTCTTATATAACATATGTGAAGTAAGTGGAGATTGGACAACAGATTCATTTATAGAAGATAAAATAAAAGAATTAAAAGAAATAATAGGAGATAAAAAAGTACTATGTGCATTAAGTGGTGGTGTAGATTCATCAGTTGCTGCAGTACTTGTACATAAAGCTATAGGTGATAACTTAACTTGTGTATTCGTAGACCATGGATTACTAAGAAAAAATGAAGGTAATGATGTAGAAAGAATATTCAGAGATAAGTTTGATATGAACTTAATAAGAGTTAACTGTGAAGATAGATTCTTAGGAAAATTAAAAGGTGTAACTGAGCCAGAAGCAAAGAGAAAGATAATAGGAGAAGAGTTTATAAGAGTGTTTGAAGAAGAATCAAATAAACTAGGAAAAATGGACTTCTTAGTACAAGGAACTATATATCCAGATGTTGTAGAAAGTGGATTAGGAGAATCTGCAACTATAAAATCTCATCATAATGTTGGTGGTATACCTGAAGATATAGAGTTTAAAATAGTTGAACCTTTAAGAGAATTATTCAAAGATGAAGTTAGAAAAATAGGTTTAGAGCTTGGAATAGATGAAGATTTAATATTTAGACATCCATTCCCAGGACCAGGACTGGGAATAAGAGTTATAGGTGAAGTTACTAAAGAAAAATGTGATATCTTAAGAGAAGCAGATGCAATATACATGGATATATTAAAAGAAGAAGGATTATACAAAGAAATATGGCAGGCTTTTGCTACATTACCAGATGTTAAGACAGTAGGAGTAATGGGAGATGAAAGAACATATGCTTATTTAGTAGGTATAAGAGCAGTTACATCTTCTGATGGTATGACTTCTGATTGGTATAAAATGCCGTATGAAGTATTAGAAAAAATATCTAATAGAATAGTAAATGAAGTTGATGGAGCTAACAGAGTTGTATATGATATAACTTCTAAGCCACCAGGAACTATAGAGTGGGAATAATATTATTATAGAGCGAAATTAATTTAATTAAATTTATAAAAGTATAAAGATTAATACATTTAAATATTCGAATATAATACTGTTTTATAGCATAAATAATCAATAATATACGAACTATAATATAAAAAATAATAAAATAATTCGTAAAATATATTGATATAATACGAATATTATATTATAATAATTAGCATAAAGTAAGAAAATAAACGAACTAAAATTTGTTTTTTATCACAAATGGGAGGGAATATGCAGGTAACACAAACTTTACAAAATAATAATAATATTTTAGAAAAGATATTTAAATTAAGTAATCATAACACAACTGTTAAAACAGAAATAATAGCAGGTATAACAACATTTATGACGATGGCATACATATTAGTTGTAAACCCTAGCATACTAGGTGATGCAGGTATGGATAAAGACGCTGTATTTGCAGCAACTGCAATAGCAGCATTTATAGGTTGCACAATTATGGGATTATTAGCCAATTATCCAATAGCTTTAGCGCCAGGTATGGGATTAAATGCGTTCTTTGCATATACGGTGGTTTTACAAATGGGATATAGTTATGAATTTGCATTATGTGCAGTGTTAATAGAAGGGTTAGTATTTATATTATTAACGATAACTAATGTAAGAGAAAGGATAATTAATTGTATACCAACAGTATTAAAGCATGCAGTAACAGCTGGAATAGGATTGTTTATAGCTTTTATAGGATTAATAAATGCAGGTGTAGTAGAAGGTGGAGGAGCTATACTACAACTTGGAAATATGAAAAATCCTTCAGTTATCTTAGCTATAATAGGATTAATAATTGCAGGTATATTACTAGCTAAAAATGTAAAAGGGACATTTTTACTAGCAATGTTAATAACTACTGCTATAGGTATAGTCGGAGGAATAGTTCAAATACCATCAGCTATAGTTTCATCAGTACCATCATTAAAACCTATATTTATGAAAGCTTTATCAGTTCCTACAGCACAAATATTTAGTTTAGATATGTTAGTTGTAGTATTCACATTCTTATTTGTAGATTTATTTGATACAGTAGGATGCTTAGTAGGAGTAGCATCAAAAGGGAACATGTTAGATGAAAATGGTAAATTACCTAAGGCTAAGCAAGCATTATTTGCTGATGCAATAGGAACTACTATGGGAGCTTTATTAGGGACTTCAACAGTTACATCTTATGTGGAAAGCGCATCGGGTATAGGTGAAGGGGGTAGAACCGGTCTAACTGCAATAACTACAGGAATATTATTTTTATTATCTTTATTCTTTGCACCTATATTTACTGCTATACCATCACAAGCAACAGCTCCAGTACTTATATTAGTAGGGGTTATGATGGCTAGTTCATTACTTCATATAGATTTTAGTGACTTTACAAATGCAATACCAGCATTTTTAACATTTGTAATGATGCCTTTAGCATATAGCATAGCAGACGGAATAATATTTGGAATAATAGGATTTACAGTTTTAAAATTATGTACGGGAAAAAAACAAGAAGTTAATATATCGCTTATAGTACTTTCTGTAATGTTTATACTTAAATTTATATTATTATAAATTTATATGGAAATACATAATTAAAGTAGATATTGAATAAATAAAAAACATTGTGTCTAATCTATAAAATGTAGATTAAATACAATGTTTTTTTACTTTAAAAGTATTTTGGAGGAATTTATGAAATTAAAAATCTATATATTATGTATTTTTATAATCAATATATTATTTATAATAGGATGCTCAGATACAGTAAAAATACACGAAGATAATAATAAAACTAAAGAAACTATAGAAGTAGTTAAGGAGAGTATAAGTAAAACTGAAATATCAGAAGACGAAGCAATAAATATAATTAAAGATTATTTATTAAGCAATGGATATTATGTACCTTCTAATATAGAAGTAGATAGTATGGACGGAGATAACTATTTAATTCATGCGTATGATGTAATAACTAATGAAGATGAAAGTCATATAGCTACATCTGGATGGTTTGAAGTAAATATTCATACAGGAGAAATAAAAGATATAATGAACCAATAGACTTAAATTAGTTAAATATATAATAGTTTCATGAGAAACATAATTCAATAAACTAATTTATTTTATAACAATATCACACAAATTAGTGTTCTGTTATAGTATAATAAGGTATATAAAATACATTTGGAGGGGTTAACATGACAAGACCATCAGAATATCATAAACAGGGATATAATTGTGCGGAGGCTATGATTAAATCATATAATGAAGAACATAACACAGATATACCTATAGCTATAGGAAGTGGAATGGGTACAGGTGTTGCAGTAGGGAGTATATGTGGAGCAGTAAATGCAGCAGTTGTTTTAATAGGATATTTAAGAGGAAGAAATGACAATTCAGAAGCTAATGAATCAAGACAGTATGCTAGAGAATTAATGAAAAGAGTAAGAGAAAGATATAATAGTGAAATATGTAAGGATTAAAAACAAAATAAAATAGGTTGTGCAGAAATAATTGATTTTACTTATGATGCATTAAATGATATATTATCAAAATAACTAAAAAATAAACAAGCACTTAAAATAAATACCTCCATAAATTAAATTAAGGGGGTATTTTTATGTACATTAAAAAAATATTATTACTACCTATAATTAGTCTACTGATTATTACAGGTTGTGTAAAAGAACCTACTAATCAAGGAGAAATAAAACAATCAAGTAAATATGAATTTACTATAAGTGAAGAAAAATCTATAGAATTAGCTGAAGAGTATATGGCAAAATATACTGATTATAAAGCAGAATTCTTTAAAGTATTAAATGTGGCAACAGAATGTGGAGATACATTCTATTGTA
>JAFOOW010000156.1 GCA_017425305.1 Peptostreptococcaceae bacterium
AGAAATTTAGAAGATGAGCAATTAATGGTAGTTTTAAACTTCTATGAAAATGAAATAGATTTCAAAATACCAGATAATATAGATATAAATAAATTAGAAATTATATTATCAAACTATAAGGACAAGGTTATAAAAAATGAAACTATAAAGTTAAGACCTTATGAAGCGATTGTATATAAAGTAAAATAGAAAAATAATGTAGAGGGATAGTTGCATGATTAAAGTTACTATAAAAGATGTGGCAAAAGAAGCAGGGGTAGCAACATCTACAGTATCAAGAGTGTTATCTAATAATCCTAAAATAAGTGATGAAACAAAGGAAAGAGTTAATGAGGCTATAAAAAAGCTTAATTATAAACCAAATGCTATAGCTAGAAGTTTAGCCAATAATAAGACTAGAATATTAGGGGTAGTTGTTCCTAGTGAAGCAGATGATTTATTAATGAATCCATTTTTTATAAATGCTATGAAAGGTATGAGTGTTTATGCTCAAAGTAAAAGCTATTATATAACCTATGCATTTAGTAAAGATGAAAATTCAGAACTAGATATTATGAAAGAAATAACTAATGCAAACTTAATAGAAGGCGTTATTTTACTAAGAGTTAAAGAAGATGATAAAAGCATTAAGTACTTAAAAAATATAAATTTTCCATTTGTAGCAATAGGAAGACCAGAAGAAATAGATGATGTTTTATGGGTAGATAATGACAATTTCCACGCTATGTATAATGTTGTTAATAAAATTATACATAAAGGACATAAAAAAATTGGATTTATAGGTGCTATAGAAAACCTAAATATGTCTAGAGATAGATTAGAAGGCTATAAGATGGCACTAGAAGTAAATGGAATTAACTATGATGATAACTTAGTTATACATACAAATTTATTTAATGAAGATGCAGGATATGAGGCAGTAAATAAGTTATTAGAAAACAACAATGTAAGTGCTATTGTAGCTACTGATGATTTAATGGCTTTTGGAGTAAGAAAACTATTAAATGAAAAAGAAATGAATGGAATTAGCTTAGTTGGATTCAATGATATCCAACTAGCTCAATATCAAAATCCACCATTAGCATCCGTTAATATTAATGCAGATAAACTAGGTTATAATGCAGCTAAATTACTTATTGAAAAATTAGAAGAAATAAAAACTAAAAACACTCATTATATTGTAAATACTGAGTTTATTGAAAGAGAATCTTTTAAATAATATATTAGGGTGATTATATAATCACCCTAACTTTAAACTTTATTATGCAATCGGTTGCCTTGTTAATAAAGGGAGATTAGTTTATGATAGAAGCAATTATATTTGATTTAGATGGAGTTATTACAGATACAGCAAAATATCATTACTTAGCGTGGAAAGAGCTAGGTAGTAAAATAGGTATAGAAATAGATGAAGAAGTTAATGAATCTTTAAAAGGTATAAGTAGAATGGAATCTTTAGAAAGAATATTAGCTTATGGAAATAAAGAAAGTGAATTTTCAAGTGAAGAAAAACTAGATATGGCTAATAATAAAAATGATTATTATATATCTCTTATACAAAATTTAACACCAAAGGATATATTACCGGGAATAGAGTGCTTATTAAATGAAATAAAAAGTAAATCTATAAAGATAGGATTAGCATCGGCAAGTAAAAATGCAATAAGTGTATTAACAAACTTAAAACTTATAGATTGTTTCGATTTTATAGCAGATGCAAGTAAATGCAAAAACAGTAAACCTGCACCAGATATATTTTTAATGGCAGCTGAAGGATTAAATGTAGAACCTAAAAACTGTATAGGAATAGAAGATGCTAGTGCAGGAATTGATGCTATAAATAGTGCAGGAATGTATTCTGTTGGAGTTGGAGATTTTAAAACACTAAGCAAAGCAAATTATGTAGTTGATAAAACAGACAACCTAACTTTAAGCAATATATTAAGTGAATATAATAAATAACATAAATTTATATTAGGGGGAAATTTATGAAACGATTATTTGAAAAAATAGATGAATGGAAGATAATCCAAGATAAAATAGAGTTTGAAGAAAATAGACTAACAGAGTCCATAATGAGTTTAGGGAATGGATATATGGGAATGAGAGGCAACTATGAAGAAAGTTACTCTAAAGATAGTCATAGAGGTTCTTATATAGCTGGAGTATGGTATCCAGACAAAACTAGAGTTGGTTGGTGGAAAAATGGATATCCAGAGTATTTTGGTAAAGTTCCTAACTCAGTTAATTACATTGGTATAAAAGTATTTATAGATGACAAAGAATTAGACTTAGCCACTTGTGAAGTTAAAGACTTCTATAGAGAGCTAGATATTAAAAATGGGGTTTTAACTCGTAAGTTTATAGCAAATATAGATAATAAAGAGATAGAAGTAAATATAGTAAGATTTTTAAGTATAAGTAGAAAAGAATTAGCTGTAATAAAATATGATGTTAAAGCCTTAAACTTTGATGGAAAGATTAAATTTGTTCCATATTTAGACTCAAATGTAGCGAATGAAGATTCTAACTACGAAGAAGAGTTTTGGACAGGAGTAGATTCTTATTCAAATAACTTAGAAGGTAGTGTAGTAGCTTCTACTAAAGAAAATAATTTTAATACACCTGTATTTACTATAGCTGCAAATATGAATATAAAAGTGAATGGAAATATAGATAATATAAATCACTCAAATTCTAATAGATACAGTGAAAATGAAATAGAGATGAGTATTTCTAAAGGTGAAATTGTAGGAATAGAAAAATATATTACTATAGTTTCAACTAGAGATTATGAAAAATCTCAATTAATAAAAGAAAGTAAGAAAATATTAGATGAAGAGACTATAAAAGGATACGAAACTCTATATAAAGAGCATTGTGAAGCTTGGAATAAAAGGTGGGAAACTGCTGATATAAAAATAGATGGAGATATATTAGCTCAACAAGGAATAAGATATAATTTATTCCAATTATTCTCAACATATTATGGTGAAGATTCAAGATTAAATATAGGACCAAAAGGATTTACAGGTGAAAAATATGGTGGAGCAACTTATTGGGATACTGAAGCTTATTGCCTACCTGTGTATTTAGGAGTTGCAGATAAACAAGTGTCAAAAAATTTATTAGAATATAGATATAATCAATTAGAGCCAGCAAAAACACAAGCTAAAAAACTTGGTTTAGAAGGTGCATTATATCCTATGGTTACATTCAATGGAGAAGAATGCCATAATGAATGGGAAATAACATTTGAAGAAATCCACCGTAATGGAACTATAGTATATGCTATATACAACTATACAAATTATACAGGTGACTATAGTTATATAAAAGAAAAAGGTATAGATGTTATAGTTGAAGTTGCAAGATTCTGGGCTAGTAGAGTACATTTATCAACTCGTAAGGATAAATATATGATACATGGAGTAACAGGTCCTAATGAGTATGATAATAATGTAAATAACAATTGGTACACTAACTATATCGCTAAGTGGTGTCTTGAATATGCAGTAGAGAACATAGAAAAACTAAAATCTGAAAATATAGAAGCTATAATTAGAAATAATGTAGATGATGAAGATATAAATAAATGGAGCAAGATAGCACAGAATATGTACTTACCATATGATGAAGATTTAGATATAATTGTTCAACATGATGATTTCTTAGACAAAGAATTTATAAAGGTTAAAGATTTACCAAAAGAAAATTTACCTTTAAATCAAAAATGGTCATGGGATAAAATTTTAAGATCTTGTTATATAAAACAAGCAGATGTATTACAAGGTATATACTATTTTGGAGATAAGTTTACCAAAGAGCAAAAGAAAAAGAACTTTGATTTCTATGAGCCTTACACAGTACATGAATCATCTTTATCTCCAAGTATATATTCTATAATAGCATCTGAAATAGATAATTTAGAAAAAGCATATGAACTATATTCAAGAACTGCTAGATTAGATTTAGATAACTATAATAATGATACAGAAGATGGTTTACATATAACATCTATGTCTGGTGCTTGGTTAGCTATAGTTCAAGGTTTTGCAGGTATGAGAACTTATAATGGAAAGTTAAGTTTTAGTCCTAAATTACCTAAAGGATGGATAGGATATTCGTTTAATATAAATTACAGAGAAAATAATATAAGAATCTCAGTTACACAAGATAATATAAAAATAGAAAATTTAAGTGGTGAAAGCTTTGAAGTTATAATAAATAATAAAACTTATATAGTTAAAGATAATATAGAAATATAAGTTTAAGGTAAATAAAAGACATTAAATATTTAGATAGGTCTTTTATTTACCTATTGATATGGTAAAAATATGCAAATTATAAATTAGTTGAAGGTATAAATTAAATGTGATATACTAATTATGGAAAAAATAAGTAATAAATGTCAAATTATATTTTTTTGAAAAAATATGCAATCGATTGCATAGGATTATTTATATTGGGGAAAGGAATTAAATTGACAATGAGTAGTAAGACAAAACTAATATCATTTGATTTTTGGCAAAAGCTAGGTAAAGCTTTATTAGTGGTTATTGCTGTTATGCCAGCAGCAGGATTAATGGTTTCTATAGGTAAGCTTATAGGAATGTCATCAGATGCTCAAGCTATGATGACTATAGCAAGAGTTGTAGAGGATATAGGATGGGCAATCATAGGAAATCTACATATACTATTTGCAGTAGCAATAGGTGGTTCTTGGGCGAAAGAAAGGTCAGGTGGTTCTTTTGCAGCAATAGTAGCATTTATATTAATAAACCGTATAACGGGAGCTATATTTGGCGTTAATGGAGATATGTTAGCTGATCCAACTGCTACAATAACTTCTTTAACAGGATCACAATTAGTAGTTAAAGATTACTTCACATCTATATTAGGAGCTCCAGCGCTTAATATGGGAGTATTCGTAGGTATAATATCAGGATTCTTAGGAGCTGTTTTATATAATAAGTATTATAATTTCGATAAATTACCAAAAGCATTAGCATTCTTTAATGGTAAGCGATTTGTACCGTTTATGGTAATATTAGGCTCAGTAGTTTCAGCAATAATATTATCTTTAGTATGGCCTTTTATACAAGGAGCATTAAACTCATTTGGTATGTGGATAGCATCATCTAAAGACACAGCACCAGTAGTTGCACCATTTATATATGGAACACTAGAAAGATTATTACTTCCATTTGGGCTTCACCACATGATAACAGTTCCAATGAACTACACAGAGTTAGGTGGAGTATATGAAATAGTAACTGGTTCAGCGGCAGGAACTATGGTTGCAGGTCAAGACCCATTATGGTTAGCTTGGATAACAGATTTAATAAACTTAAAAAATGCAGGAGATATGAATACATATAGTACATTATTAGCTAATATAACTCCAGCTAGATTTAAGGCAGGTCAAGTAATATTATCTACAGCATCACTTGCAGGTATATCTTTTGCAATGTATAAAAATGTTGATAGAGATAAAATGAACAACTATAAGCCTATATTCTTATCAGCTATGTTAGCTTGTTTCTTAACAGGAGTTACTGAGCCAATAGAGTTTATGTTTATGTTTATATCACCAGTATTATATATAGTATATGCAGTTCTTACAGGATTAGCATTTGCACTTGCAGATATAATAAACTTAAGAGTTCATGCCTTTGGATTTATAGAATTCTTAACTCGTACACCAATGTTATTAAAAGCTGGATTAGTTTCAGATTTAATAAACTTTATAGTTGCATCTTTAGCATTCTTCGGAATAAACTTTGTAACATTCAATTTCTTAATAAAGAAGTTTAATATAGGAACACCAGGACGTAAAGGTAACTACATAGAAGAAGGAAATGAAGATAATGCTTCTAAAGCATCTAATAATATAAATCAAGATGAATTATCAGCAAAGATAATAAATTTATTAGGTGGAGAAGATAATATAGAAGATGTTGATGCATGTATGACTCGTTTAAGAGTAACAGTTAAAGACACTAATCTAGTTTCTAGTGAAAAAGATTGGAAAGCTGAAGGTGCATTAGGTCTTATAGTAAAAGATAAAGGAGTTCAAGCTATATACGGTCCTAAAGCAGATGTATTAAAGTCAAATATACTAGATATGTTGGGGGCATAGAATTGAAACTTTTAACTTTGAATTGTCATTCATGGCAAGAAGAAAATCAACTAGAGAAAATAGCTTATATAGCTAAAACTATAAATGAAAAAAACTATGATGTAATAGCACTTCAAGAAGTAAGTCAGTTAATTAATGAAGAGGTATTACATGATAATATAAAAAAGAATAACTCTGTAGTATTGATACAAGAGGAGTTAAACAAACTAGGAAATAATGATTATAAGTTTTTCTGGGATATAGCTCATATTGGATATGATATCTATGAAGAAGGGCTTTGTCTTATGACAAAGCTTCCTATAGTTAATAAAGAAAGCTTTTATATATCAAATAGTGTAGATATAGGATTTTGGAAAAGTAGAAAAATTGTTAATATGACAGTTAAGTATAATGATAAAGAAATAGATTTATATTCTTGTCATTTAGGATGGTGGAATGATGAAGAAGAACCATTTAATAATCAATTTGACAATCTTATTAAAAATATTAAAAATAATAAATTAGCTTTTGTAATGGGAGATTTTAATAATAATGCAAATATAAGAGATGAAGGATATGATTATATTTGTAAGTCTCTTATAGATACTTATAATCTAGCTATTGAAAAAGATGAGGGAACAACTGTAAAAGGAAAAATAGCTGGTTGGGATAAAAATAAGGAAGATTTAAGATTAGATTTAATTTTAACTAATAAAGAAATTAAAGTAATTAAATCTAATGTTATTTTTAATAATACTAATAAAAATATAGTATCAGACCATTATGGTGTAGAAGTATTAGTAGAGATTGATTAATTTATATAGTTGAGTTAAAGGAGTTTAGATATTTGTTTACAATAACTATTTAAACTCCTTTTCTAATTATATTAGTAGTGACAGTATAAAGAAAGTTTACGGAGGTTAGATATGAGTAAATTATGGTGGAAAGAAGCCGTTGCTTATCAAGTTTACCCAAGAAGTTTTAATGATTCTAATAATGATGGTATTGGGGATTTAAAAGGAATTATAGAGAAGTTAGATTATATAAAAGATTTAGGTATAGATGTTATATGGGTATCACCTTTTTATAAATCTCCTAATGATGATAATGGTTATGATATAAGTGATTATCAAGATATAATGGATGAGTTTGGTACTATGGATGACTTCGATGAGCTTTTAAAGCAAGTTCACAATAGAGGTATGAAACTTATAATAGATTTAGTTATAAATCATACAAGTGATGAGCATCCTTGGTTTGTTGAATCTCGATCTTCTAAGGATAATGCAAAAAGAGATTGGTATATATGGAGAGATGGTAAAGAAAATGATGAACCAAATAACTGGGAGAGTATATTTGGTGGATCAGCTTGGGAAAAAGATGAAGAAACTGACCAATACTATTTACACCTATTCAGTAGAAGACAACCAGATTTAAACTGGGAAAATGAAGATATGAAGCTAGCTATATACGATATGATGAACTGGTGGCTAGATAAAGGTATAGATGGATTTAGAGTAGATGCTATAAGTCATATAAATAAGGAAAAAGGTCTTAAGGATATGCCTAATCCAGATAACTTAAAATATGTTTCTAGTTTTGATAAACATATGAATGTAGATGGAATACATAAGTACTTAAAAGAAATAAAAGATAATACTTATGGAAAGTATGATGTAATGACTGTTGGAGAAGCTAATGGAGTAACTCCAGATGATGCACATCTTTGGGTATCTGAAGAAGATGGAAAGTTTAATATGGTATTCCAATTTGAACACTTAGATTTATGGAACAATACTGATAAAAATAAAAAGTTTGACTTAGTAGAGTTTAAAGATGTGTTATCAAAATGGCAATATAACCTTCACAATGTAGGTTGGAATGCTTTATTTATAGAAAATCATGATATACCAAGAATAGTTTCTATGATAGGTAATGATAAGAAATACTGGTATGAAAGTGCTACATGCTTAGGTCTTATGTACTTTATGCAAGAGGGAACACCTTTTATATATCAAGGTCAAGAAATAGGAATGACTAATGTAGAGTTTGATAGTATAGAAGATTACAATGATGTAAAAACAAAAAATAACTACTACATAGGACTAGAAGAAGGATATTCTCATGAAGAGCTTATAAAGAATGCATGGAGATTATCAAGAGACAATGCAAGAACACCTATGCAATGGAATGGTAGTATATACGGTGGATTTAGTGAACATAAACCTTGGATAAATTCAAATCCAAATTATAAGACTATAAATGTTGAAAGTCAATTAAATGATAAAAACTCTATACTTAATTTCTATAAGAATATGATAAAAATAAGAAAAGCTAATGAAGCTTTAGTATATGGAGAATATAAGCTAATATTAGAAAATGATAAGAATATATATGCATATGAAAGAATATTAGAAAATGAGAAGTTTATTATAATAACAAATATGTCAAATAATAATGCTACTTATAGCTATGATAAAGCGTCATTAAACTACAATAACTTAATTATATCTAATATACAAGTTAATATACATGAATCAACAAGTAAAATAGAGTTAAAACCTTGGGAATGTAGAATGTATAAAATATAATAGAATAAACTATATAATGAAAAAGCATGTTAAGTTAATTTTAGCATGCTTTTTTATTATATAAAAATAGTATAATCACAATTAATGTATTAAGTAATAAATGATAAACTTCTATACATAAAATTTAGTAAATAAGTTTTATGTGGAGGTTTTATGCAAAATCTAAATAATCAAATTCAGATAATGGAAGAGAACCTAGAGATGAAGAATCTTAAAAATATAAAAAGTAGCAAATTTAAAACTATATCCACAAAAGACATAAAAAATGAAGAGAGTATCATAAAAGAATATA
>JAFOOW010000157.1 GCA_017425305.1 Peptostreptococcaceae bacterium
GATGATGAAATAAAGAGAAAAGAAGCAGTAGAAGAAGAAAGAAGATTATTATATGTAGGTATAACTAGAGCTCAAGATGAACTATATATAAGTATACCTAAAAATAAATATGGTAGGAAAGTTTTTGAGTCTAGATTTGTAGATGAAATAAAATCTCCTACAAGAGAAGACTTTAAAGCTATTAGAGTAGGAGATAGGGTAGAACATAAAAAGTTTGGAATAGGAACTATAGTAGGAAAAGATAGTAAAATGATAGAAGTTAAATTTAATTCAGGGACAAAATCTTTAGACTATACTATATGTTTTAAGAATGGAATAATAAATAAAATATAAAAAGGATGTATATTTATACATCCTTTTTTAAAAATAAATAATTTATAATTAGATTTAATAAATTTTAGTAGTATATCCCTGATTCAAATATATCTTTTATTTCATTTAAATCATTAGTTTTACCTAAAGATAACATTAATTTAATTCTAGCTTTTTGACCAGGTAGTTCTCCAGCGAATATACAACCTAAGTTTCTTAAGTCTCTACCAGAACCAAGGTAACCATAACTATCAAAAACTCTACCAGAATGACATCTAGTAGTAATTACAACTGGTATATCTTTAGATCTTGCATATTCAACACCCTTTAACATTCCTGGAGGTATATTACCTCTACCCATTGCTTCTATAACTATTCCTTTAAAACCTTGGTCAGCAGCAAACTTTATAAATGTTTCATCCATACCTATCCCTGATTTTATAAGAGCAACTTCAGATACAACTTCATCAGTATCTATAAACTGTTTGTTAACTATGTTTCTAGTTAATATAAGATGATCACCATCAACTATACCTAAAGGTCCAAAAGTTAAAGATTTAAATGTATCTAAAGCTAATGTGTTAGTCTTTGTAGCTTCTGAAGCTAATAATACATTATCATTTAATACAACTAAAACTCCCTTATCATAAGCTTCATCAGCTATAGCAGTACAAACAGCAGCTGAAAGGTTGCTAGGACCATCATATCCAAGCTCAGAACTACTTCTCATAGCACCTGTAACTATAACTGGCTTTTTAGTATTTAAAGTTAAATCTAAGAAGTAAGCTGTTTCCTCTAAACTATCTGTACCATGTGTAACAACAACACCTGTAACGGAATCGTTTTCCAAAATATTGTTGATGTAATTTCTTAATTCCAGCAATCTTTCTGGAGTCATATGAGGTCCTGGAATTTCATCGAAATTATAGATTTCTATATCAGCAACTTTATCTATATTAGTTACCATTGACATAATTTGTTCACCTGATAAAGAAGGTATAGCAGCTCCAACTTTTTCATCAACTGTCATTGATATAGTACCACCTGTAAATACTATAGCAACTTTTTTCTTATTGTCCATAATATCGTCTCCCTTTAAAATAAAAATAAAATATATCAATTAAATTATATCAAAAAAATAAGGAAAAATATACAAAAATGTAGAAGAAAATAAAAAAAAGAGCTTGGGGAAGCTCTTTTTTAGTCAAACTAACTTCCGTTGATAGTTTGACACTGGATATAAAGTCTATCCGTTCAAAAGGGGTATTGGGAATAGAGATTTTTTATTAAGGTTATCAGGGGGATAACCATATATTCATAATATCAAATTTCGACACTTATGTCAATATTTTTTGAAAAAATATTCTAAAATTTTACATTTGATTATATTAATTATATATAAAATTAAGTACATAATAAAAAAACCTACTTCTTTTCCGTTAAGAAGTAGGATTCAAATGAATATTCTATATTCATTCAAAAGGGGTATTGGGAATAGAGATTTTTTATTAAGGTTATCAGGGGGATAACCATATATTTATAATATCAAATTTCGACATATAAATCAATAATTAGCGATAAAATTACAAAAAGTATAATTAATACAAAAAATAAAGGTACATTATATAAAGTATACAATTATATAGGCTTTATATACAAAAATAAGTAAAATAGTGGTATAATAGTAAAAGTTTCATAAAATATAATGATTTAATAAAAAATTGGAAAAAATAAAATGAATTAGAACTAATACATATCTAAATAAAAGAAAGTTGGTGTATTATATGGATATATATTTAGATAATAGTGCTACAACTAAACCTTATGATGAGGTTGTAGAAAAAATGGTATATGCACTTACTACAGATTATGCAAATCCTTCAGCAGTACATAAAAAAGGTGTAGAAGTAGATAAGAATATAAAAAAAATAAGACAAGATATAGCTAAGAGTATAGGATGTAAAGATAAAGAGCTAATTTTTACATCAGGAGGTACAGAAGCTAATAATACCATAATTAGAGGTATTGCAAATCTTCATAAAAAAAGAAAGAATCATATAATAACAACAAATATAGAACATCCATCTGTTTTAGCTACTATGGCAGATTTAGAAGAAGATGGTTTTGAAGTAACTTATTTAAAAGTTAATAAAAATGGAGTAATAGATATAGAAGAATTAAAAAATTCTATAAAAAGTAATACTATATTAGTAAGTATAATGCATGTTAATAATGAAATAGGAAGTATACAACCTGTAAAAGAAATAGGAAAGTATTTATCTACACTAAATGATAAAGTTTATTTACATGTTGATGCAGTACAATCATTTGCTAAGATAAACTTTAAGCCATCAAGATATAATATAGATTTTATGAGTGTTAGTGGACATAAACTACATGGACCTAAGGGTATAGGATTTATGTATATAAAAGATTCTAATAGAATTAAACCTATGCTTACTGGTGGAGGCCAAGAAATAGGAATTAGATCAGGAACTGAAAATGTGGCTGGAATATACGGATTAGGAGAAGCTATAAACATAGTTACTTCTGATTTAAATAATAAAATAGAAAAGATAGATGCTTTAAAGTGTAAATTAAGAAATGGATTATTAGATAATATATCTGATATAAAAATAAATTCTCCAGAAGATGGAGTATGTCATATATTAAACGTATCATTCTTAGGAGCTAAAGGAGAGGTATTGTTACATCACTTAGCTCAACAAGGAGTTTTTGTATCGACAGGTTCAGCATGTTCATCTAAGAAGAAAGGTAGTCATGTTTTAAATGCTATAGGACTAAATCCTCAAGAAATAGACTCAGCAATAAGATTTAGTTTATCTGATATGACTACAGAAGAAGAAATTGAAAAAGCTATAGATATAGTAAAAAAATCAGTAGAAGAACTTAGAATGATAATAAATAGAAGATAATTAAGAGGTGATAAGATTGTATAATACTATAATTGTTAAATATGGTGAAATAGGTGTTAAAGGTAAAAATAGATACTTATTTGAAAATAAATTAATAAAAAATACTAAGAATATGCTAAAACCAATAGGTGATTTTAAAGTATATAAAGAGTATGGAAGAATATATGTAGACTTAGGTGAATTCAAAGAAGATTACGAAGAGGTACTAGAAGAGGTTAAGAAGGTATTCGGAGTAGTTGGAGTTTGTCCTGCAGTAAGAGCTGAAAAAGATTATGAAAAACTAAAAGAAATAGCATTAGAGTTATTAGAAGAAAAAATAGAAGAGGGAGCTAAATCTTTCAAGGTAGCTTCAAGAAGAGGAGATAAAAACTTTAAGTTTACTTCTCAAGAAATGAGTAGAGACATAGCTGGATATTTAGTATCTACAGTTAAAGATAAAATAGCAGTAGATGTTAGAAATCCAGAGGTTACTATAAACTGTGAATTAAGAGAAAATCACGTAATGGTTTATAGTGATACCGTACCAGGATATGGAGGATTACCAATAGGAACTAATGGTAGAGCAATGTCATTATTATCTGGAGGTATAGATAGTCCTGTTGCTTCATGGATGGTTGCAAAAAGAGGAGTTGAGATAGAAGCTATACACTTCCATAGTTACCCATTCACAAGTGAAAAATCACAAGAGAAGGTTAGAGATTTAGCTCAAATACTAGCTAAGTACTGTGGTAAAGTAAGACTTCATAAAGTAAACTTATTAGAAATACAAAGAGCTATAGGTGTAAGTTGCAAAGAAGAAGAGATGACTATAATATCTAGAAGATTTATGATGCAAATAGCACAAAGAGTTGGAGAGATGAGATTCTGTGATGCTTTAGTTACAGGAGAGAGTATAGGTCAAGTTGCATCTCAAACTATACAAGGTTTAACTTGTACAAATGCATCAGTAACATTACCTGTGTTTAGACCACTTATAGCAATGGACAAATCAGAAATAATAAAGATAGCTCAAAATATAGGAACTTTTGAAACATCAGTAATACCAGAAGAAGATTGCTGTACAGTATTCTCTCCAAAGAATCCTGTTACAAAACCAAAATTAGATAGAATAGAGAAGTCAGAATCAAAACTAGAAGTAGAAAAATTAATACAAGACGCTATAGATAATATGGAAGTAGAAGTATTTGAATTCTAATTTCAATAAAAAAGAAGTATATCTAACATATATTTAGATATACTTCTTTTTTTATTAAGATATTTTACGATTAACAGTAATGTTATATTTAGCTAATACTTTTGCAGCTTTATCTACATCTTCAGGAGTAGCATCTTCTATATGCTTTAACTCATAGTCAAATCCAAGACTTTCCCATTTATGAACTCCCATAGTATGGTAAGGTAAAATTTCAACTTTTTCAACATTATTTAATGTAGATATAAATTGACCTAATGCTTCCATATGTTCTACATCATCTGTAACTCCAGGAACAAGAACGTGTCTTATCCAAACTGGTATATTTCTATCGCTTAAATGCTTTGCAAGTTTTAATGATTTTTCAGCTCCGACACCAACTAGGTCTTTTGATTTAGCTGAATCCATATGTTTTATATCTAATAATACTAAATCAGTATAATCTAGTACAGGATCTATAACATCTATATCTACGAATCCAGATGTATCTAAACAAGTGTGTATATCATTTGCTTTTGCTTTTTTAAATAAATCTTTTAAGAATTCAGGCTGAAGAGTAGCTTCCCCTCCAGATACTGTTATACCTCCACCTGAAAATTTCATGTAAGAAGAATATTTACTAGCATCAGCTATTAATTCATCTGCAGTATATTCCTTACCACCCTTAACATCCCAAGTATCTCTATTATGACAGTATTTACATCTTAAAGGACAACCTTGTGCAAATATTATATATCTTATTCCCGGACCATCTACAGTACCAAATGTTTCTATTGAATGAACTCTACCTTTTACCATTTTATCCACCTCTTGATTATATATTTATAATTTAAATAACTATTTCGTTATGTTTTATTTATTTTGTATACATTATATTATATACCCTTAATTATATATAATTAAACCAATAATGTCCATTTTAATAATTAAAATTCAATAAATTGGAAGTTTAAAATTAATTTTATATAAAAAAGGAGTGCAAACTGATGAGGTTTGCACTCTAAAAATATATATACTTTGATGATTATTAATTTATAACATGTTTATAATTTTGAGTTATATATTAGCACATTTTTCCGTGGAATGTTCTGTTTATAACGTCTAATTGTTGTTCCTTAGTTAACTTGATGAAGTTTACAGCGTATCCTGAAACTCTTATAGTTAATTGAGGATATTTTTCTGGATGTTCCATAGCATCTTCTAAAGTAGCTCTATCGAATACGTTAACGTTTAAGTGATGAGCTCCATCTCCGAAGTATCCATCCATCATGCAAGAAAGATTTCTAACTCTTTCACTCATATCTTTTCCTAAAGCACCAGGTACTATAGAGAAAGTATTAGATATACCATCTTGAGCATGCTCGTAAGGTAACTTAGCAACTGATGCTAATGAAGCTAAAGCACCACTATTATCTCTTCCGTGCATTGGGTTAGCACCAGGAGCGAATGGAGCACCAGCTCTTCTACCACATGGTGTGTTACCAGTTTTCTTACCGTAAACAACGTTTGAAGTTATTGTTAATACAGATTGAGTATGGTAAGAATTTCTGTAAGTTTTGTTCTTTCTTATTTTGTTCATCATAGATTCAACTAAGTATACAGCTATATCATCAACTCTATCATCGTTGTTTCCGTATTTTGGATAGTCTCCTTCTATTTCGAAGTCAACAGCTACACCAGCTTCATTTCTTATAGTCTTAACTTTAGCATATTTTATAGCAGATAATGAGTCAGCAGCAACTGATAAACCAGCTATACCACAAGCCATAGTTCTGAATACATCTCTATCATGTAAAGCCATTTCTAATGCTTCATAAGAATAC
>JAFOOW010000013.1 GCA_017425305.1 Peptostreptococcaceae bacterium
AAAAACATAATAAGCTATGAAAACTTAAATATATTAAGAGAAGAATTAATAACAAAGTTAAACTATTTTAATGATGTAAAAATAAAAATAAGATATATAAAACTTGAGAAACAAAGTACTAAAAATATTATCAAAAAATATTGGTCCAATATATTATATATATTAAAGCATCTATGCCCATCTATTAGCGGTTGGGTTAAGTCTGTAGAGCATATGTGTATAGATGATACATTAAAAATAAAGATACCAGATGAATTATTCTATACTAGATTAATGAAGCAAAATGCTATACAGGTTTTAAAAAATGTATTCAATGAAGAATTAGGATTAGATATAGAAATTATCTTTGAAAAATCGGCTAATAAAAGAACAGATGTAGACAAACTTATTAAGAAAAATGAATCTATGATAGATGAAATGGTCAGAGATCGTATGGCACAAGCTAAAATATTAGAAGAGGAAGAAATTGAAGTAGTAGGAAATGAGGCTATAGAAATATATGAACCTGTAAAAGAAGAATATATATATGGAGAAAATGTAAATGCTACAGTTGAAAAAATAGTAAAATTAAATGCTGAATCAGGAACGGTAAGTATTTTAGGTGAAGTATTTGATGTGGAAGTAAAAGAACTTAGAAATGGTAAAGTTCTTTTAATAGCTGCGGTTACAGATTATACAAGTTCTATAAGTTGTAAGTTATTCTTAAATGACATGAATAAAGATAAGGTTTTAGATTCAGTTACAAAAGGTTCATACTTAAAAATAAAAGGTGACGTATTGTATGATAATTACCAAAGAGAATTAACTATGACAATTAGTGGAATTAAAAAAGAAGATAAGCCGGAGCGTAAGGATACAAGTGATGTAAAAAGAGTTGAATTACATGCACATACACAAATGTCATCAATGGATGCTATATGTTCAGCTAAAAGTTTAATAGAAAGAGCTGCTAAATGGGGTCATCCAGCTATTGCTATAACAGACCATGGAGTTGTTCAAGCATTCCCAGAAGCTATGGGAGCCGCTAAAAAGAATGGAATAAAAGTAATATATGGTGTAGAAGGATATTTAGTTGAGGATGAAGTTCCTATAATAAAGGATGCAAATGACAAGCCTTTATCACAAAGCTTTGTTGTATTTGATATAGAAACTACTGGTTTTTCTAGTACTAATGACAAGATAACTGAAATCGGTGCTGTTAAAATAGAAAACTATAAAGTTGTAGATAGATTTAGTGAACTTATAAATCCAGAAGCAGATATATCTTATAAGATACAAGAACTTACAGGTATAACCAATGATATGGTAAAAGATAAGCCTACTATAGAAGAAGTATTGCCTAGATTTTTAGAATTTGTTGGTGATAGTGTATTAGTAGCTCATAATGCAGACTTCGATATGGGATTCATTGCTCAAAAAAGTAGACAATTAGGTTTAGAGTTTAATAATAAAAGTGTAGATACATTAATGTTAGGTAGAATTTTACTACCTCACTTAAAAAGACATAGATTAGATGTTATTGCAAAAGAATTAGGTATAAGCTTAGTAAATCACCATAGAGCTGTAGATGATGCAGAAGCTACATCACATATATTTAATAGATTTTTAGAAATGCTACAAAAACATGGTGTGGAAAAATTAAGTGATGTAAATGAAAAGTTAGAAGGATTAGATTATACTAAAATACCAGCTAATCATATAATAATATTAGCTAAAGATTATACAGGTCTTAAGAACTTATATAAGATAATTTCAGATGCTCATGTTAATCACTTTTATAGAGTTCCTAGAATATTAAAAAGTGTATTAGAAAAACACCGAGAAGGACTTATAATAGGTTCAGCTTGTGAAGCAGGTCAAATATTTAATGCAGTTAAAAATAATTTTTCAGATGAAGAAATTGAAAAGATAATAGATTTATATGATTATATAGAAGTTATGCCTATTGATAACAATAGATTTATGATAGAAAAAGGCGAAGTTAAAGATGAAGAAGAGTTAAGAGATTTAAATAGAAAATTAATAGATGTTGCTAAGAAATATGGAAAACTTCCAGTTGCTACAGGAGATGTTCATTTCTTAGATAAACATGAAGCAGTTCTTAGAAAGGTATTAAAACATTCTCAAGGATTTAAAGTTGATGAAGAAGAAACTTATTTACACTTTAGAACGACAGATGAAATGTTAGAAGAATTTAGTTATTTAGGTCCAGTAGAAGCTTATGAAGTTGTAATAGGAAATCCAAATAAAATTGCAGAAATGGTAGAAGAAATAAAACC
>JAFOOW010000014.1 GCA_017425305.1 Peptostreptococcaceae bacterium
AAAGTTTTAATAGTTCTATTTAAATAAATTTTTTATATGAATATACATAAATTACATAATATTAGATTTAACTTATGTGAAAAATATAAAAAAGAAAAGATAGGATGATATTATGAATAAAGATAAAAGTAACCAAGAGCTAGGAGATAAACCATTACCACGAAATGCTTATGATAATTTATTTATACCTAAACAGAATTCTTATGCAAATTTATTTGCAGGAGGAATAGGTAAAAAATTATCAGATGATACTCAATATTTCTGTCTATACTCAAATTATAAAGAAATAGAAGAAATAGAAAATGAAAATGAATAATTGTCAGAAAAAAGTAGATATTCAAAAAATATCTACTTTTTTTATTGTTTTTACAGGTAAAATATGTTAATATTTACATGGGTAAAATATATAATAAAGGGGAGATAATATGGATACAGGGAAAACGTTAAACCAAAGTGTAAGCAAAGAAAAGAAAAGTTTTATGATGAGATGTCTTGACGGTATTGAGTATGTAGGTAATAAACTACCTCATCCAGTTACACTATTTGCAATACTGTGCTTATCTATCATGATAATATCTGCAATAGCAGAGGCAATGGGATTAAGCGTTACAGGTAATCTTATCGACAGAAGTACAATGGAAGTAAAAGAACAAACTATAACAGCAGTAAGTTTGTTAAATGGAGCTGGATTTAAGTACATAGTAGAAAATGCTGTAACAAACTTTACATCATTTGCACCACTAGGGGTAGTGCTTGTAGGGATGTTAGGTATAGGTATAGCAGAAAGTTCAGGATTCATAGGAGCTGCACTTAAGAAGGTAGTAAGTGTTACACCATCTAAGTTAATAGTTCCAACTGTTGTATTCTTAGGTATAATGTCAAACGTAGCATCTGATGCAGGATACGTAATATTAATACCACTTGGAGCAATAATATTCATGGCTTATGGAAGACATCCAATAGCAGGTATGGCAGCAGCATTTGCAGGTGTTTCTGGAGGATTTAGTGCAAACTTATTAGTTGGTACAGTAGATCCAATGTTAGCTGGAATAACAAATGAAGCTATACATATATTAAATCCAACGATGAATATAACTCCAACAGCAAACTACTTCTTCATGGTCGCATCTACTTTCTTAATAACAATACTTGGAACAATACTTACTGTTAAAGTAGTAGAGCCAAGATTAGGAAAGTATGAAGGTGGAATTAATGCTGATAATAGCTTACAAGAGTTAAGTGATTCAGAAAAGAAAGCTATGACAGTTGCTTCAACTACAGCTGTTTTAATGATAGTTGGACTTATAGCACTTATATGTATGCCTAATTCTTTCTTAAGAAACTTAGAAGCAGATTCATTCTTAAATTCAATAGTTGATCACTCTCCATTTATGAATGGTCTTATACCAATAGTTGCAACATTATTCTTTGTACCATCTGTTATTTATGGTAAAATAGCAGGTACAGTTAAAAATGAAAAAGAAGTATGTGCTCATATGTCAAAAGCGATGAGCTCAATGGGAGCATACTTATGCTTAGCATTCGTAGCATCTCAATTTATATCATACTTTAACTATACAAATTTAGGAACTATAATAGCTGTAAGTGGAGCAGACTTCTTAAAATCTATACAAATAGGATCAATACCGTTATTATTAGGATTTATAGTAATAACTGCATTCATAAACTTATTTATGGGTTCAGCTTCAGCTAAGTGGGCTATAATGGCTCCAGTATTTATACCAATGTTTATGCAGTTAGACATTGATCCAGCTATAGTTCAAACAGCTTATAGAATAGCTGATAGTACAACTAACATAATATCACCATTAATGAGTTACTTCGCAATGGTAATAGTATTCATGCAAGTTTATAAGAAAGATACAGGTATAGGAACAATTATATCATTAATGTTACCTTACAGTATGACATTCTTAATAGGATGGTCTGTAATGTTCGTTATATGGTTATTAGCAGGAATACCAGTAGGATTCTAATAAATTTATAAAATACCTAAGATTTTTTCTTAGGTATTTTTATTTTTTATACATAAAATACTTAAAAAGTATTGTTAAAATTTAACTTATATGTTATAATATATATGTTGTTAAATATATGGAGAGGTGTCCGAGTGGTTTAAGGAGCTGGTCTTGAAAACCAGTGATGCTTAACGGCACCGTGGGTTCGAATCCCACCCTCTCCGCCAGTGAAAAAAGTACCTAATAAGGTGCTTTTTTTGTATATA
This sequence comes from Peptostreptococcaceae bacterium, assembly GCA_017425305.1. GTDB lineage: Bacteria > Bacillota > Clostridia > Peptostreptococcales > Peptostreptococcaceae > Paraclostridium. The sequence continues at coordinate 2,246 of JAFOOW010000014.1, forward strand.
TAGACATATAATTATCTAATTTACATAAAATAAACTGAAAATATGCTAATTAGAAAGGAATTTAGTATGTCTAATAAAAATAAGAAAAAACATGATAATATAGATGCTGTAGAAGAAGCTGTATATGATAGTTTAGTTTTTACAAACTTAACTAGTATGACAGGGGATTTAGATAACACATCTCAAAATTTATTTTTATACTATAATGCAGATGAGATAAGAAAAGAAATAGAAGAAAACAAAAAGAGATAACAACCATAAGACCTGTTTTATACAGGTCTTATATATTGTAGATATAAATTTAAAAGTAGGTGAAATAATGGATATAGAAACTCTTGAAAATATAATTAAAAATTATACTGATAAATCACGATACACATCAGGATTTGTTGCATACAAAAACAACTTAGTTAGAAATGGTTATGTAAAAAAAGAAAATAACTTAATTAATATGTATGCTACAGTACATAATGAAATTTATACAGAATCTCATACAACTTTAATAATGTTAAATGATAAAACTCATAGAATAATAAATGGAAGTTGTGATTGCAATGATTGGTTATCTAAAAGTACTCCTCAAAAAACTTTTTTATGCAAACATATGGTAGCTACTATATTTAAATGTATGTCAAACTTAAATAAAAAACAAAACTTAAAAGTAAAACCTGTAAATAAAGTAGATATAAAACAAAATATTTTAAAAAATCAAATGGTTATAGCAAATTTAAGTGAAGGATTAGGAAACAGCTTTAAATT
>JAFOOW010000015.1 GCA_017425305.1 Peptostreptococcaceae bacterium
AAAGTTCCTGTATTCTCTATGTCAAAACTAGCTAGTGTTGATGTAAGCTTAGGACCTGAAATGAAATCTACAGGAGAAGTTTTAGGAGTAGGTGAAACTTTAGAAGAAGCTTTATACAAAGGGTTCTTAGGGTCTGGTAAGACTATGTCTGATAAGAAGGGTGTAGTACTTGCAACTATAAACAATCATGATAAGGATGAGTTTATAGAAATAGCTAAAGACATGAATGAAATAGGATATACATTTGTAGCTACAGAAGGAACTGCTAAGACATTAATAGAAAATGGTATAGATGCAGAGATAGTTAATCGGGTTGAAGAAGCTAGACCGAATATATTAGATGTTATAAGAAATAAGCAAGTTGATATAGTTATAAATACTCCTACTAAAGGAAATGATTCAACTAGAGATGGATTTAAGATAAGAAGAACTGCAATAGAGTTTTCTACTGAGATAATGACATCGTTAGATACGTTAAAGGCTTTAGTAGAGGTTAAGAAAAAAGAAATAAGTAGAGAAAGATTAGCTGTTTATAACATAGCTGATTAATATAAAAAGAGAGTCTTTATCAAATATAGAGACTCTCTTTTTATATTTATTATACAATTTCTAGTCAATTATGGTAAAAAACAATGAGTATAGTATAAAGTATTTAAAATAACGCAAATATATACTTATAGTATGGTATAATACATAAATTGAGATTAATATTTTAGGAGGCAATCAATGTTATTATTAGCAGATAAATGGAAAGATTATGAACTTATAGATATGGGTAACGGAGAAAAGTTAGAACGTTGGGGAGATATAGTTTTAAGAAGACCAGATCCTCAAGTTATGTGGCCTATAAAAAATGAATCAGGATTATGGAAAAATCCACATGGTCACTACCACAGAAGCAATAGAGGTGGAGGAGAATGGGAACATAAAAAGAAATATCCTCAAAAGTGGACTGTAAGTTACAAAAACTTAAAGTTTAACATAAGTCCAACTGGATTTAAGCATACTGGATTATTCCCAGAGCAAGCAGCTAACTGGGATTGGTCAATGGATAAAATAAAAAATGCTGGAAGACCTATAAAAGTATTAAACTTATTCGCATATACAGGTGGAGCTACAGTTGCTTGTGCAGCTGCAGGAGCAGAAGTATGTCATGTAGATGCATCTAAAGGTATGGTTACTTGGGCTAAAGAAAACTTACAAACATCTGGATTAGGTGATAGAAAAGTAAGATTTATAGTTGATGATGTTGTTAAGTTTGTTGAAAGAGAAATAAGAAGAGGAAATAAATATGATGCTATAATAATGGACCCTCCTTCTTATGGAAGAGGACCAAAAGGTGAAGTATGGCAAATAGAAGATAAATTATATGGATTAGTTGAGTTATGTACTAAAGTATTATCAGATAAGCCACTATTCTTCTTAATAAACTCATACACTACTGGGTTATCTCCAATAATATTAGAACATATATTAGATGCTACAGTAGCTAGACATGCTAAAGGTGGAAAGATATACGGTGGAGAAATAGGTATACCTACATCTAGAGACGGAAAAGTTCTTCCTTGTGGTATATTTGGTAGATGGGAGTCTAAGTAATGGTTAAGGTAATATATGAAGATAATCATTTGCTTGTAGTAGAAAAGCCTGTAAATATATTATCTCAAGGTGATGATACTAATGACAAAGATATGGTAAACTTATTAAAAGACTATGTTAAAGTTAAGTACAATAAACCAGGTAATGTTTTTATAGGTCTAGTACATAGACTAGATAGACCGGTAGGTGGTGTTATGGTATTTGCTAAAACATCAAAAGCTGCTTCTAGATTATCTGAACAAGTAAGAAGTAAAACCTTAAAAAAGACATATAGAGCCGTTATACATGGAAACATGAAAAAAGAAGAGGATACTTTAAAAGACTACCTGTATAAAAATAAAAAGACTAATATGGTTAGTGTAGTAAATAAAAACCATAAAGAAGCTAAGGATGCTGAACTAAGCTATAAAACTTTAGGAAAGAAAGATAAATTTAGTTTAGTTGAAATAGATTTAAAAACAGGAAGACCTCATCAAATAAGGGTGCAGTTTTCAAGCAGAAAGCATCCTTTATTTGGGGACCAAAGATATGGACAAGATGTTAATAAAAAAGGAGACCAAATATCTCTATGGTCATATAAATTAGAAATAGTTCATCCTACAACTAAGGAAAAGATGGAGTTTATATGTGAGCCTCCACAAAAGTATCCTTGGAATTTATTTGAGGTATAAAAACTATGGATAAATATACTGGATTTTATATAGATGAACCAACTGGCAACAATGTTTTTTCTTATGAAGAAAGAAAAAATAAATCTATATATGTTCCTAAATTAATAGAAGGAACTTTAGATGATGTGAAGGTTGGAGATAAAGTAGTATTTAGTGAAATAGATTTTGAAGAAGAAATAAATGCTATAGGCCTTGAACATATGGTTAAGTACAACTTTGAAGGAAAAGATGTATATATTTTTGATAACCATAATCACGCTTTTTATTTCTGGGTAAAAAGTTTAAATAATAATATGTTTAATAAAGGATGCAAACTAGTTCACATAGACCAACATAAGGATATGAGAGAACCAGAAAACTATGATGTAGACATTAATGATATAGATGATGTATTTAGATATACAAATTATACATTAAACGTAGGTAACTTTATTAAACCAGCACTACACCACAATATATTCTCAGAAGCTATAATAATAGATAGTACTTATGGGCTTGAGATGGATGTAGAAGGTGAAATTGTACTTGATATAGATTTAGATATATTCTCTAAGGATATGGAGTATATGTCTTATGATTTAAGAGTTAATAAGATAAAAGAATATATAGACAGAGCTAAAGTGATTACAATAGCTAGTAGCCCATTTTTTATAGAACAAGACTATGCTATAAAAGTGTTAAAAGAATTGTTCAATTATGATATAATATAAGTGTTAATTACTTAAAAATTTACTAACATGACATATCTGTCATATAAATAGGAGGAAAAAGGTATGAGTTTATATACTACATGGAGATCTTTAAGTGAAAACCACAATTCTCAAGAAGAAGAAGTAAAGTTCTGGGAAGAATATTTAAAGAAAGAAACACAAATATACAATGAAATATTAAACAATAAGATGGAAGTTGTTGAAGGAACTGTTACTGAATTAGCAGCTAAGTTCAATACTTCAGTTGAATATATAATGGGATTCATAGATGGAATAAGCGAAAGTTTAACAGAAGACTTAACAGAAGATAAGTTAGAAACTATAGAAGCTGATTCTGCTGTGAAGTTAGAAATAGATTTCGAAAAATTATACTACAACATGGTAGCTGTTGAAGCTCACTGGTTATATAACTTACAAGGATGGAATGAAATATTACCAGAAGAAAAGAGAAAAGAAATACAAAAAGCTTACAAAAACAGCAAGACTGTAGTTAAAGAAGATAAGATAGGAAGAAACGACGCTTGTCCATGTGGAAGTGGAAAGAAATACAAGAAGTGTTGTGGTAAGTAATTATAAAAAAAGGAGCCATTTGGCTCCTTTTTTATTTATAGTAATATAAATTTATTATTTTAAGTTAGCTAAGTCTGTAGCTATTTGAGCTGCAACTTTAGCATTGTTGTAAACTAACTCTATGTTAGAAGCTAAACTTTGACCAGCAGTTATAGTCTTAACCTTATCTAATAAGAAAGGAGTAACCTTCTTACCAGTTATGTTATTTTCATCAGCTTCTCTTAATGCTGTTTCTATAGCGTTAGTTATTGTATCGTAATCCATTTCGAATTGCTCTGGTATTGGGTTTCCTATAACCATACCACCTTTTAAGTTTAAGTCCCACTTAGCTTTTAAAGCTTCAGCAACTTCTAATGAAGAGTCAACTCTGTAGTCAACACCGAATCCACTTTTTCTAGTGTAGAATGCAGGGAATTCATCAGTTCCGAATCCTATAACAGGAACTCCGTTAGTTTCTAAGTATTCTAATGTAAGACCTATGTCTAATATAGATTTAGCTCCAGCACATATAACAGCAACGTTAGTATTAGCTAATTCTTGTAAGTCAGCAGATATATCGAAAGTTTCTTGAGCTCCTCTATGAACTCCACCTATACCACCTGTAGCGAATACTCTAACACCAGCTAAATCAGCTAATATCATAGTAGTAGCAACTGTAGTAGCTCCATTTAATTTTTTAGATATAACGAAAGGTAAGTCTCTTCTACTAGCCTTAACAACATCTTTGCTTGTTCCTAAGAATTCTATTTCTTCTTTAGTAAGACCAACTTTTAAAACCCCATTTATTATAGCTATAGTAGCAGGTATAGCTCCATTTTCTCTAACTATTCTACTAACATTTTGAGCCATTTCTATATTCTTTGGATAAGGCATTCCATGAGATATTATTGTAGACTCAAGAGCAACAACTGGTTTACCTTCTTCTAAAGCTTTTTGAACCTCTGGATGTATTTCTAAATATTTTTTTAACATAAAATCATCTCCTCTAATATTTTTTGTACACTATCTACAGACATTGCTGGATTTATAGTATTTTTATGTAGTAAAGTAAGTATTGCAGATGCAGTTGAGAATTTAGCAGTATCTTCTAAGCTTAAATCATTAAGATAACTATAAACTAAACCAGATATGAATGCATCTCCAGCACCTGTAGCACTTACAGCGTTTACTTTTACACCAGGTAAGTGGAATGTTTTGTTTTCATTAGCACAGAAAACACCATCTTGACCTAAAGTTATAAATATATTTTTTACACCTTGATTTAAGAAATAATTAGCACAAGTTTGTAAGTCTTCCTTACTATTAATTTTTATTCCAGATAAAATTTCTGCTTCATATTTATTTGGCTTAATAGTATGGAATCTACCAATTATATCTTTAATCTTTAAACTCTTATGAGTTGAAACTGTATCTACAAATATAGGTATATTTGTGTAAGTTTTTGTAATATAATCAATAACCTCTGAATTTAAATTTGTATCTATGACAATAGCTAAAGAATCTTTTATAGAACTGTGTTTAGACGCAATATAATCAATATCTATTTTGTCTATTATATCCATGTGAGATATAGCTAATTGCATGTCATTATCATTATTTAATATAGATAAATACATAGATGTAGGAGCAGAGTCTGATATATAACAATCTGAAATATCTATATTCATTTTTTTACAATCATGAATAATCTTATTTCCATAAACATCATTTCCTATTGCTGATAAAAGTTTTGTATTAACACCTAGTTTAGAAATGTTTTCGCAAATGTTTCTACCTACACCACCAAGTGAAATATCAACCTTACCAGGATTAGAATCAAACATAACTACATCGTTATTGGGAGCCCCCTGAATATCAATGTTAGACCCTCCTATAATAGTAACAAAGTTGCTTTTACTTATAATATAACCTTTTCCTTTGATATAGCCTTTCTTCATTAAGTTTGTTATATGAACGGCTACAGATGAACGAGTAATATTAAGAATATCAGCTAATTCTTGTTGAGAAACCATAGGATTTTCTTTTATTATTTCTAAAATTTCTTGTTCTCTATCAGTCATCAATATCACCATTAATAAATATTTGCTTATTTAAATAAGCATATGTTAAATAAATAATAACATTTATCTTATTAAAACACAATAAAAATTTTACATATTTTGTAAATAAAATATTTGAGTAAATGTGATATAAGATAACAATTATTAGTAACAATATTTGTCGATTATCATAATATAAACTAAACCAAATAGTTTTGTAGGAGGCATCCATATTATGAAAATAGGAGATACCGTAGTAAGAAAATCCTATAATAAGGATATTATATTTAGAATAATAGGTTTTGAAATAGATGAAAATAATCAGAAGATAGCTGTTTTAAAGGGAGTAGCGTTTAGAATATTAGCTGATTCAACTATAGATGATTTAGAAAAAGTAAATGATACAGAAGTAAAAGATTTACTAATAGATAAAGATATAGAAACTAGAATATATAAAAGTATAAAAAAAAGTAAAGAAATAAATAAAAAACTAAATAGAGCAATGCAAAAATCAGGAAATGCATCAAAACAATCAGCTACACAATCTCAAGGACAGAGTATAAATTCATATGGTATGCCAGGTAAGGTTCTACATTTAGATGGTGACCCAGAATACTTAAAGATATGCTTAGATGTATATACTAAATTAGGTATACCAGCTATAGGTAAGGCAATTCCAGAAAACCTTCAATATAAAGAGGTAAGATCATTATTAGAACAATATAATCCATCCATTTTAGTTATAACAGGCCACGATGCTTTAATAAATAGTAAAGGCAGTAAGAAAGATTTAAAAAATTATAAAAATACAAGTAGCTTTATAAAAGCTATCAAAGAAGCGAGAAAATATGATCCTTCACTAGATAGTTTGGTTATATTTGCAGGAGCTTGCCAATCAAACTATGAGGAACTTATTAAAGCAGGAGCTAACTTTGCTAGTTCACCAAGTAGAGTAATGATACATGCTCTAGACCCTTTATTAGTAGTAGAGAAGATAGCTTGTTCAAGAATAGATAAAGTTGTACCTTTAGAAGAAGTTTTAGGCCATACTGTAACAGGTATGAAAGGTGTGGGAGGTATAGAAACTAGAGGAAAATTTAGGTTAACAATGCCATCGGCAATTTATAATACCTATTGAATATAAAGTAGAAATTTGCATACTAAAAAAATCGAAAAAAAAACAGTATTGACTTTTATAGAAAAAATATATAAAATATTTAGTTTAAGGTTTGACATAAAAGTCAAAATATGTTAATATTATATTATGTAAACATATAATGTTAAAGAAGGTGATATAATGGCCACTGTTCAAACTTTAAACAATATAAGGCAAACTTTAGAAAAACACCTAGGTAAAAAAATCTTATTAAAAGCTAATAAGGGAAGAAAACAAATCGTTACAAAAAGAGGTATATTAGAAAAAGTATACCCAAGTGTATTTGTAGTTAAGTTAGATGGAGAAACTAATGGATACTCTAGAGTTTCATATAGCTACTCTGACTTACTAACAGCTAATGTTAAGTTGCAAGTTATAAGAGAATCAAATAAATTAAATGTAAGTTAAAAAATTATACCTATCAAAAATAGGTGTAATTTTTTTTTTATTTCCTAAATATAAATATAGTGTGATATTTATAATAAATTAGGAGGGAAACATATGAATTTAATAAAAGATATACTTCAAGTAGACAATAGAACAGACTTTGGTAGATTTCAAACATTTATAGAATCTGAGGCTGTAGTTCCAGATAAGAAAGAAGATGTATATGAAGTAATAAAAACAGAGGGGTACATAGCATTAAGAAAGCAAGAAGTTTTAGATGGTAAGATAATACTTAGAGGAAGCTTCAACTACAATGTAATATATTTAACTGAAGATAAAAGTACTATGTCAAATATAGAAGGAAGAATAGATATAAATGAAGTAGTAGAAAAAGATAACATAGTTTCAGATATGGATAATATGCTTTTCTGCGATGTTGAACATATAGATTGTACAATAATAAATGAAAGAAAAATAAGAGTAGGAGCTCTTTTAAATGTAAGAGGAAGTTTATTTGAAAAAAATACTATAGATATAGTAAAAGATGTAGCTCAAATAGATAGTGTCCAAAAACATAGAAAAGAAGTTCAATATGAAGATATAATAGGTATAGAAAAATCTGAAAGTGTTATAAGAGATACTATAAACATAAATACAGAAGATATATCTAATATAGTTTCTATAGGACCTAAAATAAGATTAAAAGAAACTAGAGTATCTGATAATAAAGTTATAGTAGGTGGATGTTTAGAGCTTAATCCTATAGCTTTCACATATGAAGGTGAGTTAGTTGAATTAGATAGAATAGGATTAGACTTTACTCAGTTCATAGAAGTTCCAGGTGTATCAGAAGGAATGAAAGAAGAAGCTTTAGTTGAAATAGTAGACCTTAACTATGTATTTAAAAAGAATGAAGAAAATAATACAGGTTCTTTAGAAGTAGACTGTACAGCAAGAGCTAAGGTTAAAGTTTCAGAAGATGTTACAAGAGAAGTTTTACAAGATGCATATTCTCCAGATAGAAACTTAAAATTTGAAAGTAGAAATATAGAATTAAATAAAGTATTAAATAGTGGAAGTGAGTTCTTCAGTATAAGAGAAACAATAAAAAATGCAAATGATGATATACAAATAAAAGATGTAGTTAGTGTAGATACAAATATATTTGTAGAGAATACATTCTTTGATGGAAATAAAAATATAGTTGAAGGTATAGTTTCAGTAGATATACTATATACTCCAGTTGAGGGATTAAGACCAGTATATAGAATAACTGAGGAAATACCATTTACTCATGATATAGAAGTTGATAATGCTAAGGAAAGTACAAATGCATTTAACACATTAACAATAGATAGAGTAGAATGTGATTTAAATAGAGATCAAGTAGAAGTAAACTTAAAAGTAAGAAGATACTGTGAAGTTATAGATAAGAAAAAAGATAGTTTTATAGTAAAAGGTGAGGACCAAGGACCAATAGATTTATCTGCTAGACCAAGCATAACTCTTTATATAGCTAGAGAGGGAGATAAATTATGGAATATAGCTAAGAAATATAATACAACTATAGATGAAATAGCAGAAGTTAATGAAATAAAAGCTGATGATGTTTTAATGCAAGGTCAATGCTTAATAATAGAGAAGAAAACTACAATGGAAGTATAGAAATAATATATAGAATAAAACAATAGGGAATTATAATTCCCTATTGTTTTATTTTTTGTAGTATAATGTAAGCTGAAAATAATTATGAACGTATACTATTTGAGGAGGACAAGATGAACTCTATTAGTTTAAAAAGCAGAGCAAAAATTAACTTATCAATAGATGTTATTGGAAAAAGAGAAGATGGATATCATATAGTTGAGATGATAATGCAAACTATAGATTTATATGATGATATAAAACTTAAAGAATTAGAAGAAGATAATATAACTATAAAAAGTGAATGCTCTTATATACCACTTAATGAAGATAATATTGTGTATAAAGCGGCTAAATTAATAAAAGAAAAAATGGATATAAAAAAAGGTATAGAGATATTTATAAAGAAAAATATACCTGTAGCAGCGGGTATGGCAGGTGGAAGCTCTAATGCAGCTGCAGTTTTAGTAGGTCTTAATGAACTTTGGAAATTAGGTTTAAGCAAAGATGAATTAAGAGATCTAGGTCTTAAACTAGGAGCAGATGTTCCATTCTGCATAGAAGGAGGAACTGCTTTAGCAGAAGGAATAGGAGAAAAACTAACTTATATCAAGGGGATTAATAAAGATGTTAATATATTAGTGTGTAAACCTGATATATTTGTTTCAACTAAAGAAGTGTATCAATCTTTAGATATAAAAAATATAGAAAAAAGACCTGATAACAAATTATTAATAGAAAAACTAAAAAATGATGATATAGTATCTGTTTCAAATAATATGGTTAATGTATTAGAAGAGGTAACTTCTAAAAAATATAGTGATATAAAGGTGATAGAGAATATAATAGCTAAAAATGGTGCTATGGGAACTATGATGAGTGGTAGTGGACCTACAGTATTTGGTTTCTTTGATAATGAAGAAAAAGCAAAAAGGGCAAGGGTAGAGCTACTAGAAAATTACAGTCAAGTATATGTAGTTACTAGTAGTGAAAAAGGAGTTGAAATCTATGGATAATTTAACAAAAATAAATTTAGATAATTATAAACCATTAAGGGATGTAGTTTTCGAAAATTTAAGAGAAGCAATTTTAGAAGGTAAATTAGAACCAGGACAAAGGCTAATGGAAGTTCAATTAGCAGAACAATTAGGAGTTAGTAGAACTCCAGTAAGAGAAGCTATAAGAAAATTAGAGCTAGAAGGTCTTGTTGTTATGCTACCAAGAAAAGGAGCTTATGTAGCTGATGTATCTTTAAAGGACATTATAGATGTACTAGAAATAAGATCTACTTTAGAAGGGTTAGCAGCATATCTAGCAGCAGATAGAATAACAGAAGAAGGCGTAGAAAGATTAAAAGCTATAGCTGAAGATTTTAAACAAAGTATAGAAAGAAAAGATGATATTGAGACACTATTAAAAAAAGATGTTGAATTCCATGAATGTATATTTAATGCTACTAATAATACTAAGTTAAGCCAAATAATAAATACATTATGGGAACAAGTTCATAGATTTAGGACAACTTATATATCTGACTTTGATGCACCAAAACATTTAGTAGAAGAACACAATAATATATTAAATGCTATAATTTCAGGGGATAATGAATTAGCTAAAAAATATGCAATAGATCATATAGAAAAAGCAGAACAATTTATGATAGAAAAATCAATGAATAAATAATATAAAAAAGACATTAGTTAAAACTAATGTCTTTTTTATATTATTTATTTTGAAAAACTAAGAATAAAAATAAGTAAGGTGGATATACTCAAGATATTAAAAATATTTTGGGGGATAAACATTATGAAGAAAATAAAGATGAGAATAATAGGATTGAGTATATTACTAATAAGTATATTATTTTTTAGTGGTATGTATATATATGGGGAAGTAAAAGATATAGATAAAGTATCAAAAGGATACAAAGATAAATTAATAAGATTTCATGTTTTAGCTAATAGTGATTCAGATGAAGACCAAGAATTAAAACTAAAGGTTAGAGATGAAATTATAAAATATTTACAACCTATGCTTAAACAATCTAAAAGTTTAGAACAAAGTGAACAAATAATATTATCAGAAAGTGAGAATATTAAAAATATAGGTGAAAATATTATTAAAGAAAATGGTTATACTTATGAAGTGGAAGTTAAATTAGAATATAATAATTTTCCAGCAAAACAATATTCAAATATAGTTTTACCTGCTGGTGAATATAAAGCTTTAAGAATACTCATAGGAGAGGCTAAAGGTAAGAACTGGTGGTGTGTAATGTTTCCTCCACTATGCTTTGTAGATGAAAATAATGGAGTTATAGATAAAGAAACTGATGAAAAATTAAGAAGTGTTTTAACAAAAGAAGAATATAACTTAATAGCAGAAGATAATATAGAAAAAACTAAGGATGTTAAGATGAAATTTAAGATTGTAGAAATAATTGAGGCAATAGTATCTAACTCTAAAAATTAAAAATAAAAAGTTAGATGTTCTTATAAAAGGAGTGAATTAAATTATGGCAAAAAGTAAAATTTTTATAACTATGCTCATATCTATATGTTTTATATTTAATTGTAATGAAATATTTGCAGCTAGTGTAATTCATGGTAGGGCTAGCAAAATTAGAATAGAAGATGCTATAAACAGTGCAAAAGAAGAAGAGTCTAAAGAAGTTATAAATATAACTAATGAGGAATTATACCTTCTATCTAAATTGGTATCTAGTGAAGCTAGAGGTGAGAGTTA
>JAFOOW010000016.1 GCA_017425305.1 Peptostreptococcaceae bacterium
GCACACACGAGGGCTGGTGGGTGTTAACTGCCCAGCAGATGTTTACAATTGCTTTACCAGGGTCAGGATTAAGTCAGAACCAGAGTCATACCAGAATGAGGCCTAAGTACGTACCACAGTCAGGCCTGAGTGTGGACCAGAGTCAGGCCTGAGTGTGGACCAGAGTCAGGCCTGAGTGTGGACCAGAGTCAAGCCTGAGTGTGACCAAAGTCAGGCCTGAGTGTGGACCAGAGTCAGGCCTGAGTGGGACCAGAGTCAGGCCTTAGCGTGGACCAGATTCACGCCTTAGTGTGGACCAAGTCAGGCCTAAGTAAGTACCACAGCCAGGCCTCAGTGAGTACCAGAGTCAGGCCTTAGTGAGGACTACAGTCAGGCCTCAGTGTGGATCAAGTCAGGCCTTAAAGTGGACCAGAGTTAGGCCTAAGTGAGTACGACAGACAGCCATAGGGGTGGACCAGGGTCGGGCTGAAGTGAGTATCACAGTCAGGTCTAAGTGAGTACCACAGTCAGTCCTTAGTGTGGACAGGACTAAGCCTTTAGTGTGGTCCAGAGTCAGGCCTTATGTGGACCAGAGTGAGGCCTTAGCCTGGTCCAAAGTCAGGCCTGAGTGTGCACCAGAGTCAGACCTGAGTGTGGACCAGAGTAGGCCTGAGTGTGCACCAGAGTCAGGCCTGAGTGTCCACCTAAGTCAGGCCTCAGTGTGACCAGAGTCAGGCCTGAGTGTGACCAGCATCAGGCCTGAGTGTTTCCAGAGTCAGGGCTGAGTGTGCACCAGAGTCAGGCCTGAGGGTGACCAGCATCAGGCCTGAGTGTTTCCAGAGTCAGGGCTGAGTGTGCACCAGAGTCAGGCCTGAGTGTTTCCAGAGTCAGGCCTCAGTGTGACCAGAGTCAGGCCTGAGTGTGACCAGCATCAGGCCTCAGTGTGACCAGCATCAGGCGTGAGTGTTTCCAGAGTCAGGCCTCAGTGTGCACCAGAGTCAGGCCTCAGAGTGACCAGAGTCAGGTGAGTGTGCGCCAGAGTCAGGCCTGAGTGTGACCAGAGTCAGGCCTGAGTGTGACCAGCATCAGGCCTGAGTGTTTCCAGAGTCAGGCCTCAGTGTGCAGCAGAGTCAGGCCTGAGTGTGACCAGAGTCAGGTGAGTGTGCGCCAGAGTCAGGCCTGAGTGTGGAACCAAGTCTTCCTGATGCATGACTATTACTCACTTAGGCCTCACTCTGGTCTACACCAAGGCCTGACTCTTGTACCCACTCAGGCCAGACTCGGGTCCACAGTGAGGCATGGTTCTGGTCCACACTCAGGCCTGATTCTAAACCACTCAAGACCTGACTCTCGTCCACTTTCAGGGCTGACTGGTCCACGTTAAGCCTGACCCTGGCTCACACTGAGGCCTGACAGTGGCCACTCTCAGGCCTGACTGTGGTTCTCACTGAGGCCTCATACTGTTCCACACTACAGCCTGACTCTAGTCCACCAGGAGACAGGGAGCCCACAGCACGTTGCAAAGCTCTTCCAGCCCAGAGACCCCACCATCCTTTGGGGGCGCTAGGGTTGGCTCTGCTGCAGGAGGGTCCCCTGGATCTGGAGATTGTGGGCTTATGCAGAGGGGAACAGGCAGTCCAAGTCCATGGGGGTGGGCGGGGTGGGGGGCTGTTTGCCTGGCAAACCCTCCCCAGCGCCCTCAGCCCCAGGACAGTCCCGCCTGGGGACCCAAGCCTGCTCAGACTCCTGGGATGTGACACCAGCCCAGGTCCCCAAGGCCAGAAGGGAACAGAGTCAGCAGTTCTTTTCTCTTTTTTTAAAAAAATGTTTTTGAATGGTAGTTTACAGGTGACTTACATTGTGATGGCTTGTACAGAAACTTGATTCATTTATTCGTAGAAGTACATATATTCTTTATCGGTTTCTTTTCCCATAGAGGTTATTTCAGAGTTTTGAGAGGGTTTCTTGTGCTCTGTGGTGGGTCCTTGTGGATTATTCTAGAAGTATAAATAGTAGTGTGTTTATGTTATTCTCAACCTGCTAGTTTCTTTCCGCCCCACACATTTCACTTTGGGGACTATAAATTTATTGTCTAAGTCTGTGATGCTGTTTCTGTTTTGTAAGAAGTTTACTTGTATCCATGTTTAGGTTCCACCTAGAAGTGGTATTATATGATATATCCAGGAGTTCAAGGTTTGCATTAAAGCAACATTGGGATGGACATGATCGAAAGGAACATCGATGGAC
>JAFOOW010000017.1 GCA_017425305.1 Peptostreptococcaceae bacterium
ATATACAGAAAATGAATATATAGATATACTAAATGAAGGTGTTATAAAACATGGACAACCTATAGCAAGAATAATAAATAATATAAAACAATATTTAGCTATAGTAGTAGAAGAAAATGAGATTATGAACTTTAAAGAAAATAATTCTGTAATAATTAGAGATAAAAATAATCAAATAAATGCTAAAGTACATAATATATACACTAAAAATGATAAAAATGTTGTCGTATTTGAGATAAGTGAACAAAATATTGAAATTAATGATACAAGAGTAGCAGAATTTGATATAATATATAAGTCGATAGAGGGGATAAAGATACCTAAGAGTTCTATAGTTAAAAAGGATAATGTAGAAGGGGTATATATAGTATCAGAGACCGGAAGTGCAAAGTTTATAGAAATAAAAGGCACATCATATGAGAATGAAGAATTTATAGTAATTGATTATTATAAAAATGAAATAGAGGGTGTAAAAACCATAGATATTTATGATGAAATAATATTAGAACCTAAAAAAGTAAAAAATGGGCTTGTGGTAAAGTAGGTGAAAAAATGAATTATATAAGTAAAAATATAGACTATATAAAAAGTGAAATTATAAACTCTTGCAAAAAAGTTAATAGAGAAAATGGAATAAACTTAATAGCAGTAACAAAAACTGTAGATATTGATGCTATAAATGAGGCAATAGAATCAGGAATAACTGATGTAGGTGAAAACAAGCCGCAAGAATTAGCTAGAAAATATGATGTTATAGGTGATAAAGTAAGATGGCATCAAATAGGAAGTTTACAAACTAATAAGGTAAAGTATATAATTGATAAGGTTTATATGATACACTCTATAGATAGATTATCTTTATGTGAAGAAATACAAAAAAGAGCTGAAAAAATAAATAAAACTATAAATTGTTTAATTCAGGTAAATATATCTGAAGAAGAAAGTAAACAAGGTATATCAAAAGATGAAGCTATAGATTTCATAAAAACTATATCTGAAAAATATAAAAATATAAAAGTAAAAGGATTAATGACTATGGCACCTTACACAGAAGATGAAAGTATAATAAGAGATACTTTCAAAGGGCTAAAGGATTTATCTGAAGAAATATCAAGAGAGAATATTGAAAATGTCTACATGGATGAATTATCAATGGGAATGAGCAATGATTTTAAAATAGCAGTAGAAGAAGGTTCAACACTAGTAAGGGTAGGAACATATATATTTGGAGAAAGAGATTATAATAAAAATTAATGTATATTTATAGAGGAGGATGTTAATAATGGCAGGTAATTTCATAAATAAAATAAAGGATTGGATGACTGACGAAGTAGAGGAAGATATAATAGAAGAAGAAATGGAAGGTTTTGAAGAAGAAATAGATGTAGATGATGAACTTGGAACTCATATAGCTAACTTAGGACAAACTAAATCTACTAGTAAAATAGTTAATATACACACAGCAGGACAAATGAAGGTTGTGATAGTAGAACCTAAAAAATATGAAGAAGTTACATCTATAGCAGACCAATTAAAGCAAAGAAGAGCAGTAATAGTTAATTTAGAAAACTTAGATGATGCAGTAGTTCGTAAATCTATATTTGACTTTATGAATGGAGCTGTATATGTATTAGATGGAAGTATACAAAAAGTATCAAAAGCAATATTTATATTAGCTCCAAACAATGTGGATATTGATGCTAACATGAAAAAAGAATTAGAAAGCAAGGCATTTTTCCCATGGCAAAATAAATAATTTAAAAGGAGTACGTGATGAATATAATAGGATATTCTTTACTTGTTTTAGCGGATGTTGTTCAGTTTGCCATAGTTATAAGAGCGCTTATGACATGGATACCAGGTGCAATAGAATCAAAAGCATACTCAATGATAGGTATTTTGACAGAGCCATTAGAAGGACCTATAAGAAATACTATGTTTAAATATTTTGAAGGGCCAATAGATATATCTCCTATAATTGCTATATTTGTATTACAAGCAGTTAGGACTTTAGTATCGGGGATATTCTAAAATATAAAAGTTAGGATAAAAAATGGATAAAATAACACTTACTAATCATATTAGAGATATAGACTTAAAAAATAAGATGTATAAGGTTATAGATAAAGCCAATACATGTTTAAAAAATTATGATATTAGAGAAACTGATTTTTTAAATCCCTATGAAATAAAAAATGCTATAGGAATATTAAATAGTTTTTCTGATATAAAATACTCTATCGAGGGTGGATTTGATAAAGCTGAAAGATGTTTAATATGCATATATCCATACTATATGGAGTATGAAGATATTGATAGTCCTATAAAAGTACTACAAATTGAAGGAAACTTTAAATTTAAAGAAATAAAACATAAAGACTACCTAGGTTCACTAATGAGTATGGGTATAAAAAGAGAAAAAATTGGAGATATAAATATACACGAAAATTTTTGTCAGGTTATAGTTAGCTCTGATATTTCTGACTATATTTTAGTAAATCTAGATAAGGTTGCTAGAAATAATGTAAAGGTATTTGAAATACCTAAAGAAGAAATTAAATACTCAGAACCTAAAACTAAAGAAGTTTCACTTACAGTTTCATCTGAAAGGATAGATTGTATAATAAGTGGAATTTATAATATCTCTAGACAAGAAAGTAGTAAACTAATAAATGCAGAAAAAGTATTTATAGATTATGAAAAGATTACTTCAACATCTAAAGAAGTAAAATCAGGTTCATTAATATCAGTTAGAGGAAAAGGAAGATGTATAGTAACTGATATTGGAGATATAACAAGAAAAGGTAAAGTAAAATTAAAAGCAAATATAATAGTATAGGAGGGGAATATATGTTAACTCCAGTTGAAATAGAAAATAAGGAATTTAAAAAAGCTATTAGAGGATTTAGAGAAGACGAAGTTGATGAATTTTTAGATATAGTAAAAGAAGATTTTGAAACTTTATATAGAGAAAACATAGATTTAAAAGAAAAGATCAAAATGTATCAAGACCAAATAAATAAATATGAAAATATAGAAGAAACTCTAAAAGCAACGCTTATAACAGCACAATCTGCGGCTGAAGATACATGTAGTGCAGCTAATAAAAAAGCTAAAATAATAGTAGAAGAAGCAGAATTAAGATCTAGACAAATTATAGAACAAGCTAATAATCGTGTTATAGAAATAAGAAAAGAATATGATTCTTTAGTTAAAGAATTTAAGATATTCAGAAATAAATTTAAATCATTATTAGAAGATGAAATAAGAAGTATAGATGATATATTCTGTGATATAGATGAAAATTCTCTAGAAAAAATAGATGATTTACAAAGAGAATTATCAGATGCATTAGAGTAAAAATATATTGACTATTTAAACAATTTATTATACAATTTCATACATATAATAAACTATAAAATAATAAAAGCTATGATAGAGAGAGTAGTCTTTGGATAATTTTACAGAGAGTTGGAGAAGCTGAGAACCAATAAATTTACATAGATGAAAATCACTCTGGAGCTGCGAAGCTGAACAATTATAAGTAAGCTGAGCCGGTTAAATTCCGTTAAATTGAATTGAGTGTACATAAGTAACTATAGAATACATATCTATTTATTTATGTAAATTAGGGTGGTAACGCGAGCAATATCTCGTCCCTTTTATAGGGACGAGTTTTTTTATGCAATAAATAAAATATATAAGGAAGGTGATTGCAATGGCTAAATTTAAGCCACTAGTAGATTCATCTGTTAAAGATGCAGAAGCTAAAGTTTCAAAGTATTGGAATGACATAAATATGTTAGAAAAAACTTTAGAAAAAGGTAAAAATGATCCAAGTTTCGTATTCTACGAAGGACCTCCTACAGCAAACGGAAATCCTGGAATACATCACGTTATAGCAAGAACTTTAAAAGACTCTGTTTGTAGATATAAGACAATGAACGGATATCAAGTAAAGAGAAAAGCTGGATGGGATACTCATGGATTACCAGTTGAGATACAAGTAGAGAAGGAATTAGGATTATCAGATAAGCAACAAATAGAAGCTTATGGAATAGATAAGTTCAACCAAAAATGTAGAGAGTCAGTATTCACATTTGAAAAACAATGGAGAGATATGACTGAAAGAATGGCTTATGAAATAGATTTAGATAATCCATATATAACTTTAGATAACAACTATATAGAATCTGTATGGTGGATACTAGATAAGTTTAACAAAGAAAATTATATATATGAAGGACATAAGATACTTCCTTACTGTCCAAGATGTGGAACAGGTCTTGCATCTCATGAGGTTGCACAAGGATATAAAGAAATAAAAAATAATACAGTAATAGCTAAGTTCAAGAGAAAAGATGCTAATGAATATTTCTTAGCATGGACAACAACTCCTTGGACTTTACCATCAAACGTTGCTTTAACAGTAGGGCCTGAAATAGACTATGTAAAAGTTAAGCAAAATGATGAAATATACTATGTTGCTAAAGCTTTAGCTAATAAAGTTTTAGGTGAAGATTATGAAGTTATATCAGAGTTAAAAGGTAAAGATTTAGAATATGTAGAGTATGAACAACTTATGCCTTTCGTTGAAGCTGATAAGAAAGCATTCTTCGTGACATGTGGTGATTATGTAACAACTGAAGATGGTACAGGTATAGTACATACTGCACCAGCATTTGGTGAAGATGACTACAACTTAGGTAGAAAATATGATTTACCAGTTTTACAATCAGTATGTGAATCAGGTAAGTTTACAACAACTCCATGGGAAGGTAAATTCGTTATGGAAGATGGTGTAGACGTTGAAATAATAAAATGGCTACACGGAGAAAATAAGTTATTCAGCAAAGAAAGAGTAGCTCATAACTACCCACACTGTTGGAGATGTCAAACTCCACTTCTATACTATGCTAAGCCAAGCTGGTATATAGAAATGACAAGATTAAAAGATCAATTAATAGCTAACAACAAAACTGTTGAATGGTATCCAAACTTCGTAGGAGAAGGTAGATTTGGAAACTGGTTAGAAAACTTAAATGACTGGGCAATATCAAGAAGTAGATATTGGGGAACACCACTTAATATATGGAAATGTGAATGTGGACATAAAGCTTCTGTAGGTTCTAGAGAAGAATTAGCTAAAAAAGCTATAGAGGATGTAGATCCAGCTACAGTAGAATTACACAGACCATATGTTGATGATATACACTTAAAATGTGATAAGTGTGGAGAAGCAATGACAAGAGTAACAGATGTTATAGACTGTTGGTTCGATAGTGGATCTATGCCATTTGCTCAACATCACTATCCATTTGAAAATAAAGAAAACTTTGAAGAATTATTCCCAGCAGATTTTATTTGTGAAGGTATAGACCAAACTAGAGGATGGTTCTACTCATTATTAGCTATATCTACTTTCGTTATGGGTAAAGCTCCATATAAGAAAGTTTTAGTTAATGACCTTGTTTTAGATAAAGAAGGTAAGAAAATGAGTAAGTCTAGAGGGAATACTGTAAATCCATTTGAATTATTTGACCAATACGGAGCAGATGCATTAAGATGGTACTTATTATACGTATCTCCACCATGGACTCCAACTAGATTTGACGTAGATGGATTAAAAGAAGTTCAAAGTAAGTTCTTAGGAACAATGAAGAATGTATACAACTTCTTTACTCTATATGCAAACACTGATAATATAAATCCAACTGACTTCTTTGTAGATTACAAAGATAGACCAGAATTAGATAGATGGATATTATCTAAGTTCAACAACTTAAAGAAAGAAGTAGAAGAAAACTTAGAAATATTCGAATTAAATAAGACAGTTAGAATAGTTCAAGAATTTATAAATGAAGATTTATCTAACTGGTATATAAGACGTTCAAGAAGAAGATTCTGGGCTACAGAATTAACAGAAGATAAGAAATCAGTATATAACACAACTTATGAAATATTAACTCAATTATGTCAGTTAATAGCTCCATTTGCACCTTAT
This sequence comes from Peptostreptococcaceae bacterium, assembly GCA_017425305.1. Lineage (GTDB taxonomy): Bacteria > Bacillota > Clostridia > Peptostreptococcales > Peptostreptococcaceae > Paraclostridium. Next base: position 6,005 of record JAFOOW010000017.1, read on the forward strand.
ATATCTGAAGAAATATACATGAACTTAACAGGTGAAGAATCAGTTCACTTATCAACATATCCAAAAGCTAACTTAGAATTAATAAATAATGAGTTAGAAGAAAAAATGGATTTAGTTAAGAACTTAGTTACTTTAGGTAGAGCATCTAGAGAAGCTACTAGAATAAAAGTACGTCAACCAATACAAAAAGTATTAGTAGATGGAAAGTTTGAAGGAACTATAAGTGATGTTATAGACCTAATAAAAGAAGAGCTAAATGTTAAGGAAGTTGTATTTGCTAAAGATTTAGGTGAATACATGAACTTTATATTAAAGCCAAACTTCAAAGTTTTAGGACCAGTACTAGGTTCTAAGATGAAGTTCTTCGCAGGGGCTTTAAATAAACTAAACCCAGGGGAAGTTGTACCTAAGTTAGAAGCAGGAGAATCTATAACAGTAGATATAGATGGAGAAGAATTCAACTTCAATAAAGACCATGTATTAATAAATATATCTGCTAAAGAAGGATTTAATGTTACTATGGAAAATAACTTATTCGTAATATTAGATACAACTTTAACAGAAGAATTAATAAACGAAGGATATGCAAGAGAATTTATATCTAAAGTTCAACAATTAAGAAAAGCTAATGACTTTGATGTTTTAGATAATATACAAATAGATTACTGTTCAGACGATGAAATAGCTAATGCAGTTAATTCATATGTTGAATATATAAAATCAGAAACTCTAGCTGTAGAAGTAAATAGAGTGGAAGATGAAACTATAGAAAAACATAATTTAAATGACCATATGACAGGAATAAAAGTAATAAAAAAATAAATATATAATCCTTTGATAAGGAGTAGTAATTAGATAAGATTTTATACAGAGAGTTAAGGATGCTGAGAACTTAACAAAAAACTTTCTAATGAATGGACCTTTGAGGAATTAGGTGAAATCTACATCTTTTAAAGTAGAAAGTATCTGATATCGTGACTGCACGTTATAGCGGAATTATTGAGTGATATATATTGAATAAATATATATAATTTAGGTGGTACCGCGGAAAAATAAATCCGTCCTATTTATTTAGGGCGGATTTTTTATATTTATAACAACTTAGGAGGAAATAATAATGAATAGAATAGCAATAATAGGTGCAATGGATGAAGAAGTAAGTATATTAAAAGATATAATGGATATAAAAGAAACTATAGAAAAAGCTAGTTTAAAGTTTTATATAGGAAGCTTAGAAGGTAAAGAAGTAGTTTTAGTTAAATGTGGTATCGGTAAAGTAAATGCTGCATTATGTGCACAAATATTAATAAGTGAATTTAATGTAGATGCTATAGTTAATACAGGAGTAGCTGGAGCTTTACATGATGAATTAGATGTATATGATATAGTTATATCTACAGATGCAATACAACATGACTTTGATACAACTGTATTTGGAGATAAAAAAGGTATGATACCAAGAATGGATAACTCTATATTCGTAGCTGATGAAAAACTAATAAATGCAGCATATGAATCATCTAAAGAAGAAGTTAAAACTCACAAAGTTGTAAAAGGTAGAGTTTTAAGTGGAGATATATTCATAAGTAGTAAGGAATTAAAAGATGAATTAGTTAGAGAATTTGCAGGATACTGTGGAGAAATGGAAGGAGCAGCTATAGCTCACGTTTGTTACGTAAATGAAACTCCATTTGTTATAATAAGAGCAATGTCTGATAAAGCAGATGGAAGTGCAGATGTAACATATGAAGAGTTTGTTGGTCAAGCAGCTCATAATTCAAAGGATATAGTTTTAAGAATGTTAAGAAATATATAGGGGGAAAAGTATGAGTGAAAAGAAAATAATATTTAGTGGAGCTCAACCATCTGGAAAATTAACTTTAGGGAATTATTTAGGAGCTATAAAAAATTGGACTGATTTACAAGAAGAGTATAACTGCTATTACAGTGTAGTAGACTTACATGCTATAACTGTACCACAAGAAGCTAAAGACTTAAGAGCTAACACAATGCAATTATTAGCTCAATACTTAGCATGTGGATTAGACCCAGAAAAAAATACTATATTTATACAATCACATGTAAGTGCACATACAGAACTTATGTGGATATTAAGTACAATGACTTATATGGGTGAGTTAAGTAGAATGACTCAATTTAAAGATAAATCTCAAAAAAATGAAGCTAATTTAAATGCAGGATTATTTACTTATCCAGTATTAATGGCAGCAGATATATTATTATATCAAACTGATTTAGTTCCTGTTGGAGAAGACCAAAAGCAACACTTAGAATTAGCTAGAGACTTAGCTAATAGATTTAACAATAGATATAGTCCTACATTTAAAGTACCAGAACCATACATACAAAAAGCTGGTGCTAGAGTAATGAGCTTACAAGAGCCAACTAAAAAGATGAGTAAGTCAGATGAAAATGAAAATGCATATATTTTATTAATAGATGATGAAGATACAATAAGAAGAAAAATAAAAAGAAGTGTAACTGATTCAGTAGGTATAGTTCAATACAGTGATGAACAACCAGGAATAAAGAACTTATTAAATATATACTCAAAGTTATCAGATAAGAGTATAGATGAAATAGTTACTATGTATGAGGGTAAAGGATATGGAGATTTTAAAGCTGATGTAGCTGAAGTTATTGTAGAAGCTTTAAGACCTATAAGAGAAAGATACGAAGAAATATTAAAAGATAAAGAGTACTTAGAAAGTGTATATGCTAAAGGTGCTCAAAGAGCTGAAGCTCAAGCAAGAAAAACTTTAAGAAAAGTATATAAGAAGGTTGGATTAATAGAAAAGAAATTTATATAATTCAACAACAAAAAAGTCCTATTTATTAGGACTTTTTGTATTTTTAAAGTTAAACTTCATATAATAAGATTATTAAATACTTTGCTATGTATATAGAGGACGTGTTGAATTTTGAAGAAGTATAGAAAAGGAAATAGCTATAAACTAGACTTAATAAATATGAAAGATTTAGATTATAGCTTAAATGGAAGTGATAATGAAAAAGAATACTTCAAAACATTAAAGGTTATAGAACATAAGCTAGAAAGTCTAATACTAATAATTGAAAGAAGTAGAATTAGAGAATATATGATGTTAACTGATAATAAAAGACGATTATTTGTAACTAACTTTGTAGCAGGACTTGGTAGAGGATTTGGCCAGGCTATAGGATTTACATTATTAGCAGCATTAGTAATTTATTTTATTTCAGAGTGGGTTAATTTACCTATAATAGGAAGATATATAGCAGAGTTTTTAGATATAGTAGATAAATTTAGAGGTAAATAAGGAGTTTAATATGGATAATCAAAAATATAGAAAAATTTTATTAAAAGAAAAATCAAATATAACTAACTTAGTAGGTGAAATGAAGGATAACACGCTATTTGGAGATACTACAGAACACACTAGTGAAAAATACACTACAAGTGAACTTTCAAGTTATGATAATCATTTAGCAGATTTAGGAACAGAATTATATATTCAAGAAATGCAAAATAGTCTTACAGACCATCAGAGAATGAAGTTAAGCAATATAAATGATGCGCTTGCTAGAATAGATAATGGAACCTATGGGATTTGTGAAAATTGTAAAAATACTATAGATGAAAATAGATTAGAATTTATTCCTGAAACTAATTTATGTTCATGTTGTGCAAAAGAAATAGACGGACCAGTACATGAAATGGAAAGTGTTAGTATAAAAGATAACTTTAGTGGACCTAACTTATTTACTACAGTAGTTGAAGACTTAGTAGATATGAGTAGAGATAAGACAGACCAATACTAGAAAAGAGGAATTAGTATGAGAAAAATAGCATTAGCTATAGTATTTGTGTTAATAACAATTGTTGGAATAAATACTTATAATAAAGATTCTGAAAAAGAAGTTTCACAAATAACATTTTCAACTAATGACATTAAAAAAGACTATGAAAATATAGTTATAAAAAAAGGAAATGAGAATGAAAAACTAATAGCATTAACTTTTGATGATGGACCAGATGAAGATTTTTCTCCTCAAATATTAGATATATTAAATAAATATAATGCAAAAGCTACATTTTTTGTTGTAGGTGAAAAAGTAGGATGGCATCCTGAAATAGTTAAAAGAGCATATTCTGAAGGTCATGAAATAGGAAATCATACCTTTACTCACATAAATGTAGAAAAGAATTCAGAAAATATAATCTTAAAAGAAATAGAAAAAACACAGCAAGCTATAAAAGATGTAATAGGAATAGAGCCAGTATTGTTTAGACCTCCATATAGAGCTATAAGTAGACCTATGTTTGAAATTGTGAAATCTAAGGATATGAAAGTGGTATTATGGTCAGACTTAGATGCTAGAGACTGGTCTAATCCAGGTGTTTATAATATAGTAAAAACTATAGAAGACAAAGCAGACAATGGAAGTATAGTACTATTACATGATTATAATACTATAAGAAATAGTAAATCACAAACTATACAAGCATTAGAACAAATTATACCTGAAATGCAATCTAAGGGATATAAGTTTGTAACAGTATCTGAAATTATAGAAGATAAAGCTACAGAAACAGAAAAAAGATAGCTAATAGCTATCTTTTTGTTTTATAAACCATGTTGATTATAAACTTATTAAAACTTATAATATTAATATATTATAAGTTTTAATAAGGAGGACATAATTTGGCGTATATATTAACGATAATAGCTTTAATAGTTATAGATCAAATTTCTAAATACTTAGCTTTAAATAACTTAGCTAATATAGGTAGTATACCTATAATAGAAAATATATTCCATCTTACATATGTAGAAAATAGAGGTGCAGCCTTTGGAATGTTCCAAAATAATCAGATAGTATTTATAATAGTTGCAGTAGTTGCATCTATAGTTGGATTATATTATATATATAAGAAAAAATTAAATTTATTAGGGAATATATCAATAGTACTTATAATATCAGGAGCTATAGGTAACTTAATAGATAGAGTAAGATTAGGATTTGTAGTAGATTACTTTGACTTTAGATTTATTTGGGATTATGTATTTAACGTAGCAGATATTTTTGTAGTAGTTGGAACTATATTACTATGTATATATATAATAGTTTTTGAAAAAGACAAGTAGGTGAAGAAATGGAAGAAAAAAGACAGTTTTTAGTTATAGACGAAGAAGAGGGCGATAGACTAGACGTATACTTATCTAGTCAACTAGGAGATATGTCTAGAAGCTATATACAAAAGATAATAAAAGATAAAAAAGTAACTGTAAATGGGAAAATAGAAAAAGCAAAATATACAGTTAAGGAAGATGATGTTATAGAAATTGAAATACCGGCACCTAAACTTTTAGAAGTTATACCTCAAGATATACCTATAGATATAGTGTATGAGGATAATGATTTAATGATAGTTAATAAACCACAGGATATGGTAGTACATCCTGCTCCAGGTAACTATGAAGGAACTTTAGTAAATGCTATATTATATCATTGTAAAGATAACTTATCTTCTATAAATGGAGTTATAAGGCCTGGTATAGTTCATAGAATAGATAAAGACACATCAGGATTGCTGATGATAGCAAAAAATAATAATGCACATAATAGCTTAGCAGAGCAGTTAAAAGACCACTCTATAACAAGAGAATATGAATTTATATGTCACGGGGTTATGAAGGAAGATAAAATAACTGTAGATAAACCAATAGGAAGAAATCCTAAAGATAGACTTAAAATGGGTATAGTGAAAGATGGTAAACATGCAGTTACTCATTTTGAAGTTATAAATAGATATGATAACTTTACTCATGTTAAAGCTACATTAGAAACAGGTAGGACTCATCAGATAAGAGTTCATGCATTATCTATAAACCATCCTTTATTAGGAGACCCATTATATGGCCCTAAAAACAATAAATTTGGGGTTAGTGGTCAAATGTTACATGCTAGAAAATTAGGGTTTATACATCCTACAACTAAGGAATATATTGAATTTGGTTCAGAACTTCCAAATCACTTTGTAAATGTACTAAAAAAGTTAGATAAGTAGTTGATAAAAGTAAATTACTGGTATATAATATTAAAAAATAGATAATACCTTTAAATGATACAGAGATATCATAAGGCAAGTTGACAATACTTTAGATTAAAGTATTTATTTTTATAGGATAACTATAGCTTCTTGCCTTATGGTAAGGAGCTTATTTTAATTATAGAACAACTTATCTATTATAACCTATATGTTAACAAGGAGGTAACTAATGAAAGAAAAAGCTCAACTAATGGACGATAAAGCTATGGCAAGAGCTATAACTAGAGTAAGTCATGAAATAATAGAAAAAAATAAAGGTATAGAAGATGTAGTATTAGTAGGTATTAAAACAAGAGGAGTACCTATAGCTAATAGAATAGCTAAAAAAATAGAATCTATAGAAGGACAATCTATAAATACTGGTGAGGTAGATATAACTTTATATAGAGATGATTTAAAAGAAGTTAATGCTGATCCAGTTATAAATGGATCAAATATAAAATTTGATATAAATGATAAAGTAGTTGTATTAGTAGATGATGTTTTATACACTGGTAGAACAGTAAGAGCAGCATTAGATGCTATTATGGATATAGGAAGACCAAAATCTATACAACTTGCAGTATTAGTAGATAGAGGACATAGAGAGTTACCTATAAGAGCAGATTATGTAGGTAAAAATGTTCCTACATCAAAAAATGAAATAATTTCGGTAATGTTAGAAGAAGTTGATGAACAAGATTCAGTAACTATAAAACAATAAAAACATAAAATTTAAATAAGGTTAATTACCTTTTAATTCAGTACAGAGATACTGAAAAAGGGAGAATGATTTCTCCCAAATTATTAATTAGGGAGGTTTTTTTATGAAAAAAACAGTATTATCACTACAACATTTATTAGCTATGTTTGGAGCTACAGTATTAGTTCCAATATTAACTGGATTTGATCCATCAGTTGCAATATTTTGTGCAGGATTAGGTACACTTATATTCCATGCGTGTACAGGTGGGGTTGTACCAGTATTTTTAGGATCTAGTTTTGCATTTATACCGGTTATATTAGCAGCTAAAAATATTCACAATGGTGATATGGCATATGCACAAGGTGGAATTATTGTAGCAGGGATTATATATTTAATAATATCTTTAATAATAAAGAAGGTAGGAGTAGATAAAATTAAAAAGTATTTCCCATCTCAAGTAGTTGGAGCAATGATAGTAGTAATAGGTCTTAACCTAATACCTACAGCAATAGATATGGCATCAAACAACTTTTTAATAGCTATAATAACATTAGCATCTGCAATACTTATAAATTTATTTGCTAAAGGTTTTATAAAGCAATTAAATATAATAATAGCAGTAGCTATAGGATATATACTTTCTTTAATATTAGGAAATGTAGATATAACACTAATTACAAATGCATCACTTTTACAAATGCCAGCATTTAGTTTACCTAAGTTTAGCTTAGAAGCAACAGTATTAATAGCACCTATAGTTTTAGCAGTGTTTATGGAACATATAGGAGATATGACTACAAATGGAGCTGTTGTTGGTAAAAACTTCATAGAAAACCCAGGTCTTAATAAAACGTTAATGGGAGATGCACTAGCAACTATAGTGGCAGGTTTCTTAGGAGGTCCAGCAAATACTACTTATGGAGAAAATACAGCAGTACTTGCTATAACTAAAAATTATGATCCTTCAATATTAAGAAGAACAGCAATATTTGCAATGTTACTTGCATGTGTAAGTAAATTTGGAGGATTTTTACAAAGTATACCTACAGAAGTTATGGGTGGAATAAGTATAATGTTATTCTCAATGATATCATATGTAGGATTAAAGACAATAAATGATAGTAAGTGTGTTACTAATAAGAAGAACTTAATAATAATAGCAACTATAATGATAATAGGATTAGGAACAACTTACTTAGGAAATAAAGGTATAGTTATAGGAATACCAATAACTAAAACTGTTACAATAACAGGATTAAGTTTAGCTGCTATAGTAGGAATAGCATTAAATAGAATATTAAACAACGATGAATTCAAATCTGAAAAAGAATGTGTTGAAGGAAAAGTTGTATTAAACTAGCAAAAACAGGGAAATTATCCCTGTTTTTTTAATTTAGCAACTAACTCTTCAGTAGGAGTTACATATATTGTATTATTTGTTTCATATATAACCATACCTGGTTTTGCACCATTAGGCTTTTTAATATTTTTCTTTAATGTATAATCTACAGGTACTTGAGATGACATCTTAGATTTACTAAAGAAAGCAGCAAGCATAGCTCCTTCTAATAAAGTATTATCAGGTATATCTTTACCTTCTGTTTTTATTATAACGTGAGAACCTGGTATATTTTTTGTATGCATCCATATATCATCAGAACTTGCAACCTTTAAAGTTAGGTGGTCATTTTGTTTATTGTTTTTACCTACTAATATAGTAAATCCATCAGTAGATAAAAACTCATGAGGTTTTGTAGTTAAAGTGTTTTTGATTTTTTTAGAAGCAACTTTTCCTTTAATATAACCAGTTTTTTGAAGTTCATCTTTTATATCTTGAAGCTCATCTAGATTTTCACAGTTATCTATACTAAGCATTATATTTTCTAAATAATTTATTTCTTCTAAGCTAAGTTCAACTTGTTGAGAAATTTCAATCTTAGCATTTTTTAACTTATTATATTTTTTAAAATACTTTTGAGCATTCTCAGAAGGTGTTAAGTTTGGACTAAGTTTTATTTTTATAGTAGGGTAGTCTTCTTCATAGAAGTTTTGGACTTCAACAGACTCCATACCTTTTTCTATCATATATATATATGAAGTTATTAACTCTCCTTGATTTTTATATAGATGAGCATTCTCAGAATCTAAAAGTTCTTTCTCTTGTTTTTTTAATTTGTTATATAATCTATCTAGTTTTATAGAAATGCTCTTTTTTAAGTCTGAAGCTCTTTGGTTAATTCTTTCCTTAGCATCCTTAGTTATATAAAAATCTTCTATTATTTTAGAAATACTATTATCAAATATTAACTTTGAATCAGTAAATGAACTTAAATTGATACAACTAAAATCTAGAGGTTTATCTATAGCTGTATTTATTGCTATACATGGATTATACTCATTTGATTTTATAGTATTAAATAAATTATAAAAAGACTTATATAGGATACTTAAGTCTAAATTACTCAATTCACTAGTTAAAGATTTACTATTTAAGTTAGCTCTAAAACAAATTTCTCTAGCTATTACAGGGCTTATACCTAATATATTTGTATATATAGACTTTTCTACATTACCATCAAAACTAGAAACTAAGCTAATAAATGTATTTTCATCTATGTAATCTAAAGGATTTAATTTTTCTTGTGAAGGAGGTAAGATATAAGTTAATCCAGGAAGTAGTTGTCTTACTCTACTTACACTAGGTGGAATTCTTTTTATAGAATCAACAATTTTGCTTTCCTCATGAGTTAAAATTATGTTACTATGTCTTCCCATTATCTCTATTATTAAATCTTTACTAGTTTTTTCTTTTAATTCATCTAAAGATTCAACTGTTATTTTTATTATTCTTTCAAATCCAACCTGAGCTATTTTTACTATATTCCCACCTTGAATATATTTTCTAAGAAGCATACAAAACATAGGAGCATTTATAGGATTTTCCTTTTTATATTTCTCAGATAAATAAGCTCTAGGATTAGAAGCACTAGCACTAAGTACTAGTTTGAAATTTTCTTTATTATTTCTAATATGTAAAATTATCTCATCATTTTCAGGTTGATAAATTTTATCTATTTTTCCTCCAACAAGCTTTGTTGAAAGTTCATCTACAATAGAATGAATAACTAAACCATCTAACGCCATAATATCATTCCTTTCAAATATATTGATAAGTAGATTATTACACATATATAAGTCAATGTGAATATATTATTGCTAATATAGTCTAAAATAATATAAAGACTATATTCAATATAATTTCCTTTTATCTTCAAAATATTGTATAATAATTAATTGATAATTAAATTCTCAGGGGTGATTAACGAATGGAATTTTGGAAATTACATGGTGTAGGAAATGATTTTATAGCAATAGATGGAAGATTTGATAATATAGATGCAAATTGTTACTCAGAAATAGCAAAAAAAGTATGTCATAGACACTTTGGTATAGGGGCAGATGGATTACTAGTAGTAAAAAATTCTGATTGTTGTGATATAGAGATGGTTTACTATAACTCAGATGGTTCAAGAGCTAATATGTGTGGAAATGGTCTGAGATGTTTTTGCAAATATGTATATGATAGAAAAATAATAAATAGTAATGAATTTACGGTATACACTTTAGATGGAGAGAAGAAAATAATATTAGATACAAAAGAAGATAATATTTTAAGTATAAAAGTAAATATGGGTAAGCCGAATTTCAACCCTAAATTTATACCAGTAGACATAGATAAAGATAAGTGTATTAAAGAAAGTATAAAAATAGAAGATAAGATTTTTGAAATAAGTTCAGTTCTTATGGGGGTTCCTCATACTATAGTGTTTGTTGAAGAATTAAGCAAAGCGGATGTATATAAGTATGGACCAGTATTAGAAAAAAACAAAATATTCCCTAAAAATACTAATGTTAACTTTGTGAAAATAGAAGATGAAGAAAATATTAGTGTATACACATGGGAAAGAGGAT
>JAFOOW010000018.1 GCA_017425305.1 Peptostreptococcaceae bacterium
GCAGATATTATTCTTGTATCTATCTTTATTGTTTTTTCTCCACCAATTCTTCTTAATTCTCTTTCTTGAAGAACTCTAAGTAGCTTTGCTTGCATGCTCATTGGTAAATCTGCTATTTCATCTAAAAATACCGTTCCCTCTTTTGCTAGTTCAAAAATACCCATTTTACCTTTTTTACTCGCACCTGTAAATGAACCTGATTCATATCCAAAAAACTCGCTTTCAAACAACTCTGATGGTATTGCACTACAGTTAATAGCTATAAATTGACCTTTTCTCTCACTATAATCATGTATAGCTCTAGCAAATACTTCTTTTCCTGTACCACTTTCTCCATATATAAAAATGCTACTAGTTGATTTAGCAACTCTCTTTGCTAAGTCTTTAGCTCTTTCTAACTTATAACTTTTTCCTAAAATACTATCAAAGCTTTTATTATATAAGTTTTTTACTTCATCTTGAAGATACTTTAATCTATCCTCTGCTTTTTCTAATTTATTAGATAACTTTTTAGCTTCTGTTATATCTAATTCCGTACAAACAACTCCAACAAACTTAGAATCTATATATATTGGATTTGCATCAACTAAACCATATACCTCTTGTTTTTCACATTTATATATACCATTTTCTCTAGTTCTACTATGTAAAACTTTGGATGATATAGTTTCTTTAAGATATTTTTCTATATGACTACCTATTATTTCATCTGATTTTATTCCATATCGTTCTTCCATAAATTTATTCCAAAGAACTACTATACCTTGTGAGTTTATAGCACATATGCCTTCTTTTATTTCTCCAATTATATGACTTACAGTTATTCCATAGTCCTCTAGTTCCATATATAAATAGTCTCTTATATGAGTTTGATTTATAACACCTATAACCTTATTTTCTTTAGTTATAGGAAGTACCCCTATATTATTATTTATCATTAAATTTCTACACTCATCTAATCTTGCATCATCCTCTATACAAATTAAATTCTTTGACATTACTTCACTAATTTTTATTTTTCTATAATCAGAATCATTTTTTGAACTATTGTAAATATCTGTTAATGAAATTATTCCTTTAATTTCTCCTGACTCATTTACTATCATAGCTTCCCTTTCATTGCTATCTATAATTGAATCAATTACATCCCCTAATGTATTTTCTTCTGCTAAGGTAATAAAACTTTTGTTCATTACTTCTCTAACTTTTTTTGTCCCTGGAATAGAAAACATTTACTCCACCTCTTCGTTTTTATCATTTAATATAATTCAATATTATACTATATAACAACATATAACTTCCATTTATTTACAAAAGGAGCTATGAATTAATTTATAGCTCCTTTTAATTATGTATTCTATTTTTTATCACCTTTAAGTTTTTGAACTCCATTTGAGTCTATTTCATAGTTTTCATCGTAAATTAATTCTGATACTGTAACTATTTCATAACCATCTTTTCTTAATTCTTTTATTATAGTCTCTAAATATTGCTTAGAGTTATTTACATTACCATGGAATAATACTATAGACCCTGGTTCTATATCTTTTAAAACTTTATCTATAACATGATTCGGTCCCATTTCCTTCCAGTCTAATGAATCTATATCCCACTTAACTACTTTATAGCCTAATGTTTCACAAATATTTAAACTTTCTTTGTCAACAGCTCCAAATGGTGGTCTATATATGTTTGGCTTTTTACCTATTATACTTTCTATCTTATTTGATGTAACTTCTAACTCATCTACTAAATCACTTTCTGTTAATTCTTTCATATTAGCATGTGTATTAGAATGATTTCCTATATCATGACCTTTTTCATTCATTTCTTTTACTAATTCTTCATTACCATCTATCCAACTACCTACTAAGAAGAATGTTGATTTAACTTCATTTTCATCTAATGTATTTAAGATATCTTTTATATTTGATTCACCCCATGCAATATCAAAACTAAGAGCTATCTTTTTTTCTTCTGTATGTACCTTATGAATAGGCATTTTTGTATCTTCCATATTATAACCTATGTACTTAACCACATATACAATTGCAAATACCCCCATTAATGTAATTGCAAAAAAACTAATACTAGACATAAAATCTTTTAAAGTTTCTATTTTTCTTTTCATATCATTCCTCCCTCCAAATGCTAAATAGTTATCTAGTACAAATTTATTTATTTTTATTTCAAAAAATTACTACTTAATTTAATTTATTATTGGATAAACTAAATACAACTTCTAAGAAAGGTGGTATTTATATGCAACATAATAACTTAAGAAGTGAATTCGGCGTTTTAAAAGGTAAACCTGAAGATAATCCAAAACAAATTGTAAATAGTCTTCATTATTTAAGAGAGCCTCATGGTATACAAGAAGGAATAAGAAAAGACAAAAAAATTAAAATGAACAGAAAATTAAATAATTAAAAATGTATATAATTTTTAGTAATGGGTAAATTAATATCAACAACACTTAATAAAAGTGATTGTTAAACATCTTATCAACTGAGGAGGAAATTTACTATGTCAACTAATAAAAAAGCAGTTCCTGAAGCTAAAGCAGCTTTAAACCAAATGAAACTAGAAATAGCTAGTGAATTAGGAATGTCTAACTATGATACAGTAGATAAAGGGAACTTAACTGCTAGACAAAATGGTTATGTAGGTGGATATATGACTAAAAAGCTAGTAGAAATGGCAGAAAGACAAATGTCTGGAAAATAGTAAATTAGACACCTGGTATTTAATAAAAGGCTACCTACATAATAGGTAGCCTTTTTATACTACAAATATTAAATTGTACTTTTAATTTTATTTATTTTAGTTTAATATATTTATATAAACATTTTATGGAGGATTATATTATGTTTGAAAATTCATCTGAAGAATTAGCGTATCATAAGCTATTGATATTATACATATTAGAAAAAATTAATATGGATTTAACTAATTCTCAAATCACTCAGGTTGTTCTTGAAACTGAAGTTATGAACTATTTTTCACTACAACAGTTCCTTGCACAATTAATGGAATCTAAGTTTTTAACTATATATGAAGATTCAAATAAAGAGTATTATACTCTTACAAAAAAAGGAATAGAAACTCTAGATTATTTCCTAACTAGAATTCCTAATGAAACATTACTTAAATTAGATGACTATTTAAATGTTAATAAAGAAAATCTTTTGGCTGACACTCAAGTTAAATCTAGCTTTGTTAAGCAAAGTGAAAATGAGTTTATAGTAAACTTAAGAGTAATAGAAAACCAGTCAAATTTAATAGATTTAAATTTAAATGTATCTTCTGAGAAGCAAGCCAAATTAATATGTGATAACTGGAAAAAAAATGCGTCTTACATGTATGCAGAAGTAATAGGTTTACTTATATCTGATAAGCATTAGCCTACACAAATATAATAGTAGTAGGCTCTTTTCCTACTTTTATTGCTTTTATCAATTCATTATCATCTGTATTATATATCTTTACACTATTATTAAATGTATCTGTAACAAATAAATATTTTCCATCATTAGATATTTCTAATCCTTGAGGTGTACCATCTATATCTATATATCCTATCATTTCATAATTATTATAATCTAATATTTTTATATTTCTCTCACCTAAGTCAGCTACATATATAATATTTTTATTATAATTTATACAGGTTTCTATAGGCATTAGAAATTTTTCTATAGAGTGCTTTATGTTTAATGTATTTTTATCTAAGACTAATAATTTACCGTCTAATGTTGATGTATATATATATTCTTTTTGTTTATCTACTCTTATATGCCATGCCTTTAGTTTAGTAAAAATCTTTTTATCTATATTTTTACTCTCTATATCTATACAAACTATAGAATTTAAACATGGTACATATAATTTATTATTTTTCACATCTAAGTCAAATCCGTGAGGTATATTATCTAGACTAATTATTCCAATAGGTTCTAATTCATTTTTATTTACTATATATATACTATTAGAATCTTCATTCACTATAAAAAGTTCATCATTACAGATATAAATTTGACTTAGATTTCCACCTATAGATATTGAATCTAATATTTTTTCAGTTTTTATATCAAGTACATATAATACTCCATCACTCGCACTAGGGAGATATATAATATCTTTATCTTTTTCTATACAAAAATGATGTGTGCATATATCATCTCCTAGATATATTTCTCTTTCTAAAGTTAAAGTATCACAATCTATAATACTTATACTATTTGATAGATAGTTGGATACATATAGCTTCAAAATAAAACCTCCATTCTAAATAATGATACTAGAATAATATATTGTATAAATAGCAATCCTATTACAATTATTTATGCTTGTAATGTATTAAAGGTATCTGATATGATGTATTTAGTTAAATTTTGGGAGGTATTATTATGAATGTAACATTTAAGCCACAAGGTGTTTGTTGTAGAGAAATGAGTTTTGATATTGATGAAAATAATATAGTTACAAATGTTAACTTTGTTGGAGGTTGCCCTGGTAACCTAATAGGTTTAAAACAATTAGTAGAAGGTCAAAATGCAGAGGATGTAGCTAATAAATTAGCAGGTATACCTTGTGGTGTAAAAAAATCTTCTTGTCCTGACCAACTAGCTAAAGCTTTACGTGAGCAATTATCTAAATAATTATATATATAATAAAAAAGTATCTTAATAGTATATTTAATTAAGATACTTTTTTATTTTTATTGATTTTTAACTAAAGTTCTTACTTCACCTATCATATATAATGAACCTGCACTAATTATTATTTCATTATCTTTAATATTTTCTAATGAATATTCTACAGCTTCATGTATACTAGGTTTACATATAACGTATTTATTATATAAACTTACTTTGTTAGCTAATTCCTCTGCATCTATTGCTCTAGGATTATTTGGTGTTGTAGTAATAATTTTATTAAATCTAGGTATTAATATATCTAAAACAGAATTTATATCTTTATCTTCTAACATTCCTATTATTAATGTAAGATTTTTATCTTGTAAGTATTTATCTATAGACTTAGCTAGTGAAATAGCTCCATCTTCATTATGTGCTCCATCAATTATAAACATAGGATTTTCTTTTATAATTTCTATTCTTCCAGGCCATCTAGTTTCTATTAGACCTTTTCTTATATTTTCCTCAGATATATTTAATTGCTTTTCTTCATTTATAAAATCAATAGTAGTTAATGCTAGTATGGCATTATTAATTTGGTGTTCTCCTATTAATTTTATTTCTAGATCTTTATATTCTTTATGGTTTATTACACAATCAAACTTTTGAGAATATATATTACATTCTTTTATATTTACATAATTAAAATTACATTCTATATATTTAGAATTTTTTTCTTTACAAATTTCCTTTATAACTTCTTTAGCTTCTTGTTTTTGAGGATACAATATTGTAGTTGAGTTATCTTTAATAATCCCACCTTTTTCATATGCTATTTTACCAAGAGTATCTCCTAATATTCTTGTATGATCTAGGCTTATAGATGCAATAACATTTACTAATGAATTTTTTATTACATTAGTTGCATCGTATCTTCCACCTAGTCCCACTTCTAAAGCTACAAAATCTACATTTTGGTCATTATAATAATAAAATGCCATAGCAGTAACTATTTCAAATTCAGTAGGTGAAGAATATCCTTCAGCAACCATTATTTCAATTTTTTCTTTTATTATATTTATAATTCTAGCAACTTCTTCTTCTGGTATATTTTCTCCATTAACTCTTATTCTCTCTGTAAAAGTTTCTAGGTATGGAGATGTATAAAGTCCAACCTTATATCCACTTTCTTTTAATATAGTTGAAATAAACGAGCATGTTGATCCTTTTCCATTAGTTCCAGCAACATGTATTATATTAAGATTATCCTGAGGATTTCCTAGAAGTTCTAATAATTTCTTTATATTATCTAATCCAAGTCTAACTCCAAATTTATGACTTTCATGTATATAGTTTAATGCTTCACTATAGTTCATTTTATCCTCCGTAAAATTTAAGTATTTTTATAATAATATTTAGTAGTTTATTCTAAGCCCTTTTGGATAGTGATTTTTTATAACTCCGTTAGATTCTTTACCCCATCCTATAGGTACTCCTTCAACTGCTACTAATACCCAGCCTCTACTTTGACCAGTATTTATTACATTTCCTCTTAAATAATCTAGTATCTTAGTATCGTCTAGTTTTAAATCTTCAACATACTTAGCATCTTCTATTGTTAAATAGTGAGATAATGCATGTGATGGTTCAAACCTATTTTTCTTAAGCATTCCTAAGTGAAGTCCATATCTTAATACTTTTAATTTTTTAGTTTCTGGAGATTCATAAGGTAATAAATATAGATTTTCTCCTCTTATATCAAACTTATCCCCCATTTTTATATTTAAGAATTTTTTTTCGAAATCTCTATAGTCTTTTAACTCTTTATCTAATCTTTTAGTTTTTGTTTCTTTAACTTTGCAATCTTCATCTTCTAACTTTTGTATTTTAGCTACAAAGTGTCCTTCACCTTTAACTTTGTGAGGCCATAGTCTTTCCATTTCTATAAGCTTAGCATTTGGATATTCTTCTATAAATTCATTTATAACTACTTCATTTTCTTCTTTCGCAAAAGTACATGTAGAGTAAACTAATATTCCTCCATTATTAAGCATTTCATATCCATCTCTAATTATTTCTCTTTGTATAGATTGACACTCTAGTACCTTAGCATAACTCCAATCACTTATGGCTACTTCATCTTTTCTAAACATTCCTTGTCCTGAGCAAGGAGCATCTATTATAACTTTATCAAAGTATCCAGCAAATGCTTTTTTTAGATTAGATGAATCAGTATTTGTTATAATACAGTTTCTTGCTCCAAATCTCTCTAAATTTTCTCCTAATGCTTTTATTCTTATTGGATTTATTTCATTAGATACTAATAGTCCTGTATCATTTAATTTAGATAGTATATATGTAGATTTACCTCCTGGTGCTGCACACATATCTAATACTTTATCATTTTCTTTTATTTCAGCTTTAGGTACAACACTCATTGCAGATGGTTCTTGTAAGTAATAAGCTCCTGCCTCATGTAAAGGATTTTTACCTGGTCTGTCTATAGTTTCATCATAGTAAAAACCTTCATTTGCCCATGGTATTTGATTTAATTTAAATAGACCTAAGTTAACTAGTTTTTCCTTAGTCATTTTTAATGTATTAACTCTTAATCCTGTAGTCTTTGGTTCTTCATAACTTTTTATAAAATCATCATACTCATTTTTAAGTATGTTTTTCATTTCATCTAAGAATTGTTGTGGTAATTTAGTCAATGTATATCGTCCTTTCTTATATTAAGTACTCTAATTGTATGATTTATTACTTATATGTATATGATTAACAAATATTAAAAAAGAAACCATAATCTATTCATGTAGAATATGGTTTCAAATAATCTCTTATATTTTATTGAAGTTAATTATATCATATTAAATATATTTTGTTTTATATAAATTAGTTATTTATATATTTTTCAAACACTGCTCCGAAATCTTTATTGTTATGACTTTCTCTTATATTTTTCATCCAATCAAAATTAAATCTAGTTAATTCTTCAACTATATTAGCTGCATTTCCTTCTAATGAACATCTTGATATTGCTTCATTAGCCATTCTTAATCCACTAATTCCATCTTCAATTGCCACATAGTTCTTTCCTTGAAGTCTACTAATTTCAACTAATGCTTTATATAAATCCTTTAACTTTTCTATTTGTTTTTTATCAACATCTATACTAAAACGAGTTTCACCAAAGTTAAACTTTATTTCAACATCTAAGTCTACTGTTCCAGCAGTTTCTAAAGTTACATAACTAACTCTTTCATAGTAAAAATCATGTCTTTTTACAGTTCTTTTCTTACTAACTGCATTAGCTCCATCAACATGTATTAACCCTCTATTCGTGAATACATACTCATCTGATTTAGACTTTATAACAAAGTATATTCTTTCACCATCTTCATTCATTATGTAGTCATCACCATCAACCTTATCAAAATCTCTAGGCTCTATTATTTTACCTATATCTGATAATCCTAAAGTATCTGCTGCTACCTTACCAAAAAAATTTCCTGCCATTGACTTACTCCTCCTAATATAAATTTTTTACTACTCTAATTATATCATTTATTATTATTCAATTACTTATAATTGTATTACCAATTTTAATTATAAGTATATACTTATTCCACCTATAAAAAATAAACTATATCTATGAAACTGTATTAGGATAGAAATCTAAATTTATGCGACATTTGAAAGCATGCTTTTCGCTTTCATGGAGCAAAATTTAGATTTCTATCCACAGTATAACCCATAGATATAGTTTATCCTACTTTAATATTATTTCATTTTTGATTCTATATTAGCTATTCTTTCCACAACCGAGTTCATCATTTCTTCGAACTTAGCTTTCTTAGCTTTTTCTTCATTTACTAAGCTTTCTGGAGCCTTAGCTAAGAATCCTTGGTTAGAAAGTTTTCCGTTAACTCTCTTTATTTCGCCTTCTAACTTAGCTTTTTCTTTATTTAATCTCTCTAATTCCTTAGTAAAGTCAACTAATTCATCAAGAGGTATAAATATCTTAACACCTTCTATAACAACACTTACTGCATCTTCAGGTATGTTAGTTTCATCTTCAACTATTTCTACTACAGATGCTGATGCTAATGTTACAAAGTAATCTTTACCAGCTTCCATAGCTTCTTTCTTTTCTACTGTAGGAACTATTATAACCTTAGCTTTCTTTGATGGTGGTACGTTCATTTCTGCTCTTACATTTCTTATGTTTCTTATACCATCCATTGTTAAGTTCATCATAGCTTCTTCTTTAGCCATGTTATCTGCCTCATTGTAGTGAGGGAATTCAGCTATAACTATACTTCCTTCTACTGTTGGTAAGTGAGTGTATATTTCTTCTGTTATAAATGGCATGTATGGGTGAAGAAGTTTTAATATCTTCTCTAATACATATGTTAATGTGTATAATGCAGTTTGCTTAGCAGCCTTATCTTCAGAGTATAATCTTGGCTTAACTATTTCTATATACCAGTCACAGTACTCTGACCAAGCAAAGTCATATATCTTTTGTGCAGCTATACCTAAATCAAACTTATCCATGTTGTCAGTAACTTCTTTAACAACATTGTTTGCTCTAGATATTATCCACTTATCTGCTAAAGTCATGTTAGCTTCTACAGATTCTCTTGTAATACCTTCCATTATTTCTTCATCTATATTCATGAATACAAATCTAGATGCATTCCATAATTTATTAGCGAAGTTTCTAGCAGCTTCAACTCTTTCCATGTAGAATCTCATATCATTTCCTGGTGAGTTTCCAGTAGCTAACATGAATCTTAAAGCATCAGCTCCGTATTGGTCTATAACTTCTAATGGGTCTATTCCGTTTCCTAAAGACTTACTCATCTTTCTTCCTTCAGAGTCTCTAACTAATCCATGTATTAAAACATGCTCAAATGGAGTTTCTCCCATACAGAACATTCCTGCAAATGCCATTCTTACTACCCAGAAGAATATTATATCGTATCCTGTAACAAGTACACTTGTTGGATAGTAGTAGTTTAACTCTTCTGTATTGTGTGGCCATCCTAAAGTTGAGAAAGGCCATAATGCAGATGAGAACCAAGTATCTAATACATCTTCATCTTGCTTGAAGTGAGTGTGTCCACACTTAGGACAAACAGTAGGCATTTCCTTAGCAACTACTACTTCATTACAATCTTGACAGTAGTAAGCTGGTATTTGGTGACCCCACCATAACTGTCTTGATATAC